>DOEZ01000472.1 GCA_003532715.1 Planctomycetaceae bacterium | reverse complement strand
GCGAGAAATAGTCGCGTGGTTCATTTTTGCGCAAATCAACCATGGCACGAGCCTCGTCTGGCCGCTACTCGTCGTCGAACGGGCTGCTTCGCCGCGGCATGTATTTGCACAACAGAATTCCGAGCAAATATAGGAATGTCAGCGGCAACGCCATCAGAAACATGCTGGTCGGATCGGGTGGCGTGAGAAACATCGAGATGATGAAGATCACCAGAACGGCCACCCGCCACTTCGACAGATACGCCTTGATATCGAACACGCCGATCCGCTCGAGGAACAACATCACCAGGGGCAACTGGAAGCTGACGCCGAACCCAAGCGGCAACACCAACACGAAGCCCATCCATTCGGTGATCCGCGGTTCGATTTCGATGCCGAGCATCTGGTAGAAGCTGAACAAAAAGGTCAACACGGGCTCGAACACGAAGAAGAACGCCGTCGCCGTGCCGAGCAGGAATAGGCCCAGGCTGAACGGCAGGAACACGTGGACGTAGTGCTTCTCGTGCGGATAGAGCCCGGCCGCCACGAACGACCATATCTGGAAGAAGATATACGGGCTCGAAAGGATCGCGCCCACCAGGAGCGACGCCTTGAGATACACCATGAATGGTTCTTGAACGCTCAGACCTTTCGTTCGCACTCGCGAGTCATCCGCCGTCGGAGTCCAAAGGAACAAGGGAATCAGCTTCTTGTCCGTTGACCAAGTCTGGGCGTTCTCGGCGTCGTCGCTCGGCTTGGCGGGTTGCGTGTCCGCCGTCGCGGGCGGCCGCGGCGGGCCGAATCGCTCGGGGTCGTGACGGCGAAGCTGGAGCAGCACTTCTTCCGGATCGACGAAGACCTGACGAGGCAGAAGATGATTGTCCTTGACAAAGTCGGCGATCTTGGCCGGGTCGTCGGGAAGCACCTCGCCGTTGGCCTGCAACTCTTCGAGCTTCCGCCGCGCCGTGTCGCCCTCCTGTTTCTCATAAAATCGCGACAACGCCTTGACCAACGGCGTTTGGATCAGGCTGACCACGTTGCCCCCAAACCAGGGAAGTAATCCGATCACAAGGCCAATGACCAGGGCGACCAACGACTTGAAAAGACACGCCCGCAACTCTTCGAGGTGCTCCCCGAAGGTCATCGTACTATTGGCAAACAGATCTTTTTCTTCTTGACGCGCGGACATGCCGGTGGGGGGGTGGGTGAGGGTGGCTTCGGGCAGGTTTCTTCGGTTGGCTCGACCGTCAAAGGCACGTTTTCGCCTTCGAGTCGCGAGAGGTTCGCGTTGCGGTACCCACAATCATACCACCAGACTGGCACCCCGGCAAATCCCTAAATACCTGTAGTATTCGTGTCGCGAGTCATTCGGGTCAACGGATGCGTGGCCGTGGCAAACGATCTCCGAAGCCGTGCCACATCCGTGCCCATGTCCAACGGCACGAACAGCTCAGACGTACATGGTCGTGTTCTTTCGCAATCGGATCGTTTTGCTCCCGCCCCGGATCAACAATTGCCCCTCGCGAACGTCTGATTTACGCTTGAGAAACCGATCCGTTTCGGTTGGTCGAAAGGGGCCGTCATCCGAACCCACATATTGGGGGAGGTGCCTTGCAGTCACTTGCAGCGGGAATGTCAACCAGAATAGAACGTATCCGAGCGGTATGCATCCACACCTGTCTCGTGACGCACGGCCGACGAGCGTCGAAGAGGCATGCGACCATATGGGAAAATTGGTTGACTTTTTCGGGCCGGACTGGTATGGTGATTTCGGATTCGATTGAGACTAGGATACCCGAAGAGCCCGTCGGGAAAGAAAGAAGACCGCCATGTCGGATATCGTCTCGTCTTTTGGCGGCTCCGCGCGGTCTTCGTCTTGCGGTTTTCTGGCCCTTGGTGGTATCCTGAACCTTTCGCGGTAGGTAAATCGCCATCGCCGGTGTAGAGAAGGCACCGTGACCAGCAACGAGTTGGTCTGATCGATTCACAATTAGAACGAGTTGACAAAGGAGAACATTCAACACACGGCGTGAACAGAGGCTTGGTAAGTCAGATGAAGCGGCAAGCTGCCCGGATCGAGAGGAAGCAAACGGGATGTCACTTTTTTCACTTTTCGACTAGGTCTTTTTTAGTGAGGTTCACACCATGAATCGGCTCATTCGGTTACTTCTGCTTTCTCTTCTGTTGAGTTCCGTGTTGGTCTTGCCCGGCTTGGCTGACAATTATGTCTGGAATCTTGCGTCGGGCGAGGGCTGGGTCAACAACAGCGCTCTCTGGACGAGTCTCACCGGCACCACCGGACATGTCCCCGGCACCGACCCGTTCGTCTCGACGAATGACTGGGCGATCATCCGAACCGCGGGCTTGCTGAAGATTGACGCGGACCATCTGGTGCTCGACGGCACGCTAACGTCCATTTGGAGTGACTTCGACCCGATCACTCGGCTCTATGTGGGTGACGGCGTCAGCGAGGGTTATCTGACCACGCCTGGCGAGGGTCACGCCCTGCAAACCAGCGGCGATTGGGCGTATTCCGAACAATTCACCGTCGGAATGGTGTCGCCGGGCACATCGACCTACACGATGACGGGCGGCACGATTACTCAGATCGGCACGACGGGCAATTTCTGCGTTGCCGACCGCAGCACCGCCACGATGGCCATGAGTGGGTCGTCCGCGGTGAATGTCTATCAGGCGTATGTCGGATATGGCACTGGTTTGCCGACGTCCGGCATGTTGACGATGACCCAGGATTCGACCTTGACGGCCATGAGCCGCGTCGAGATCGGTCGCGGAAACTCCTCCGGCTACATCACCGGTTCCCATTACGCGAAGCTGGACCTTTATGACTTCGCCGGCGTCTCGGTCACGGCCGGAAATCTCTACGTAGGCATATGGAACAGCGCCAATAGCGTACTCAACATGTACGACAATAGCTCGGTTTCGGTCACGGGCATCCTGTTGATCGGCGACAGCAACCCATCGTCGGGCACCATCGACTGGGTCGAGGGCGTCGGCGTGATGAATGTCAACGATAATGCGACCGTGAACGTCAGCAGTGAGGTCCGCGTCGGCAACCTTTGCACGGGCATCGGAACCCTCAACATTTCGAGCACCACGGGGACGGCCGTGCTCAACGCCGGTGCCTGGTTCACCATGGGTTCCAACGGGAGCACGGGCACCTTGAATATCGGCCCGGGTGCCCAGGTCACCCAGTCCGCCGGCACAATGACGCTCGGTGACAATGTGTATCGCGGCCGCGTCGGCAACGGCACCGTGAACATGAGCGGCGGCACGCTGAACCGGACCGCTTCCACCGGCCTGATGGCCATCGGCTACATCGGCGGCAAAGGCGTCTGGAATCACGACGGCGGAACCCTGCTGAACAACACGGCCGGCGTCCTTATCAGTGAGGGCCGGTTCGCCACTCGCACGGGCGGCTCGGGAGAGTTGAACCTCAATGGAGGCGTCTTCGAGGCCGCGTTCGTGCGTGCGTACAGTACTTCCGACTCCCCGGCCGATGCCATTGTCGGCTTCAACGGCGGCACGCTTCGCGCTTTGGCCGGCGGCAACTTGCTCGGCAGCCAAGAGTACTCTCGCACGCTGCAAGTCAACGTCAAGTCGGGCGGCGCGATCATCGACAGCAATGGTTTCGACGTCGGCGTGAGCGTCGGCCTGATGGACGGCGGAGGGGGAGGCGGCCTGACCAAACAGGGCGCGGGCACCCTGGTGTTGACGCAAGCCAACACCTACACCGGCGCGACCAGTGTCACGGCCGGCGGTCTGGCGGTCACCGGGACCGGCTCGCTGGCGACCAACAGTATCACCATGGCCGCCGGGACGGCTCTCTCGCTCGGCGGCGCGGCAACCGTGCCCGGACCGCTGGCAACCCTCTCGATGGGAGCCGGGTCGACGCTCGAAATGGCCCTGAGCACTCCGGCCGGCGCCAACGCCATTACGACCGGAACGTTGAACCTGGCGGGCGCCACGACGCTTCGCGTCGGCGCGCTGGGCAATACCCTTGGCGCGGGATCCTACACGGTTATCAACCAGGGCAGCAAGACTGGCGCGGGAACCTTCACCGCCCAGAGTCTGGTCCGCGGAGCATTGGCCGTCGCGACGGTCAATCCGACCAACGTCACCGTGGCCATTTCGGGAACCCCGACGGCCATGAATCTCGAATGGTCGGGCGTGGGCACCGTTTGGGACACGGTCGGGGCGACGAGCTGGGTGGATCCCGGTCTCGCTCCACAGCAGTTCTATGAACTGGATAACGTGACGTTCAGTGACACCGGTTTGGCCAATCCGGCCGTCACGGTCAACGGGCGCGTCCATGCCGGCACGATCACCGAAACCGGCACGACCAGCTACACGCTTGGCGGCGGCGGCGAGATCATCATTGGCTCGTCGCTCACGAAGAGCGGCACCGGCACGCTGACATTCGACAATGCGGGCGGCCTGTCGGTCGGCGGCAACGTCGCCGTCAGCGGGGGCGTGTTGAGCATGGGCTCGAACAGCGGCGACAACACGCTGCCGGGCAACGTCAGCCTGACGGGCGGCGCGCAACTCGGCGTGCAGCAGTATGCCGCGCTCACAATTGAGGGCGTCATTTCCGACGACGGCGTCACCGGGCTGTATAAGGGAGGCACGGGTTCCCTGGTGCTAGCCAACTCGGCGAACACCTACACCGGCCCGACCAAAATCGGCGGCGTCTTGGTGGTGCCCACGTTGGCCAACGGCGGTGTGGCCAGTTCGATCGGCGCCTCGTCGGCGGCCGCCTCGAATCTGCGGATTGGCGGTCCCGCGACCGGCGTATTGCACTACACGGGTCCCAGCACCACGATCAATCGCGGGTTCGGCGTGGACGGCTCCGGCATGATGCTGTTGGACAACGATCTGACGATGACGGGCGGCGTCAACTCCGGGAACTTCGTCTTCTACAAAGGCGGTCCGGGAACCCTCACCCTGATCTCCTCGGGCGCGAACCCCATGGGTAGCCAATTGGTCGTTTACGAAGGGAAGGTCGTACTTGACGGTCCCCTGAACACCGTGTTCAACGCCACGACAAGCCACACCTATATTGCTGACGGCACGTCGGCCACGGGCGAAGTCGTGATTCGCAATAACGCGCAACTTTCCATGGCTACGGCGGGAATGGACTTGTATATCGGCACCAACGGCGGCAATGGCACGCTGACCATGACCGATAACGCGAAAGTCTACGTCGCGGATCATGCCGCGTTCGGAACCTATGGCGGCAGCGCCACGATCAACATGAGCGGCAATGCCCTGCTGGACATCGGCTATGGCCGCATCGGCGGCCAGTATCAAGGCGCCACGCCCGGCGTGGTCAATATCACGTTGAACGACAATGCAAGGATAGCGACGCGTAGTAGTTGGCTCAATATCGGCGAACAATTCTACACGACGAACGTCACGCTGAACCAAACGGCTTCGCTTTCTTCGTTCTCCCACTATGACTTCGGCTATGGCATGGAAACGAACTGCACCGTCGTTCTGAATAACGAGAGCAGCGTCACGGCCGGAACCGCCGTCCGGATTGGTTGCTACGGGCAGAATGCGACGGGAACCATCACGATGAACGGCGATTCGACCATGTCGGTTGGAACGTCGTTGTGGGTCGGAGTTGGGGGGAACGCCACTCGATACGCGGACGGCACCCTGATCCTGAACGACCAGGCCAGCGTTACCGTCGCGGCGATCACTGCCGGCGAATGGTCGGTCATTGGCGACAACTACGCCGAGGGCAAGCTGATCATGAATGATACCTCGACGTTCACGTCCAGCGGCCCGGTCGCCGTCGGCAACTACGCGAACTCCAAGGGCACCCTCATCATGACCGGCGACTCGATCATGAACGCCGCGACCTGGATTGGAATCGGCAACGTCTACAACGGTCACCTTGGAACCGGTTCGGGCGAAGCCTTCCTGTCGGGCAACGCGCAAATGAACGCCCTTGACCACATCGAGGTCGCCTGGGGCGGCACCGGCACCCTGAACGTTGGCGACGGCACTCCCACCGATAACGCGGTGGCGCGTTCGGCAATCGCACCCTTGGTGCTCGGCTGGGGAACGCTCGGAGCCGATAGTTATGCCCGGGTCAACATCAACGCGGGCGGAACGCTCGAGACCCCGGGCATCGTTACCGGCACCAATGATGATCCCGTGACCCCCGAGATCGAGGCGCCCGGCCCGCAGTCGTCGGTGCTGAGCTTTAACGGCGGCGTTTTGAAGACCACCGCGGAGAACGCCGACTTCATGACGAACGCTGGCGGTGCTTTGGTCTTCCAGGCCAACGTCCAAGCGGGTGGCGCCAAGATCGACACGAACGGATTCAACGTCGGACTCACCGTCGCGCTGACGGAAGATGCCGGATCGACCGGCGGTGGTCTTACGAAGCTCGGTGCCGGCACGCTGACGCTCGGCGGTGGCGCGAACACGTACTCGGGTGACACGGTTATCCTGGCCGGTACGTTGAGCACCACCGATGATGAGATGTTGGCCAACGGCGCCGATGTCTGGATCGCGGTCGACGCGATGCTCGACCTCAGCTTCCTCGGCACCGATACGATCGGCTCGCTCTACCTCGATGGTGTCTCGCAAGTCGTCGGCACATGGGGTGCCACCGGCAGCGGCGCCGACAACATCAACGACGTCTTCTTCTCGGGAACGGGCATGGTGTTGGTGACCGCCCTTCCGAGCCAAGTCCCCGGCGATGCCAACAACGACGGCAAAGTCAATGACGCCGATGCCAAGATCCTGGCGGGCAATTGGGGTAGCACGGGTGTTGCCTGGGAAGACGGTGATTTCAACGACGACGACAAGGTCGACGCATTGGACGCGTCGATCATGGCGGCCAATTGGGGCTTCGGCGTCGTCACCGAATCGACAGCCGTTCCCGAGCCGGGCATGCTGGCTCTGCTGTTGGGTCTGGCCCTGGCCGGACTGTCGCGGCGCGTGCGTCGCTAACGTCAAACGGATGTAACCGGAACAGTTCATCGCCGCCCGGCCGCTTTCTCAAGCGGCCGGGCGGTTTACTTTTTGCGGCTGCGCCCCCACCAACCCGAAACGCAAGCGAGAGGCGTATAACGAGTTCATCGTCACCCGCGGCCTCGGATGGCGTGTCGGCGAACTCACGGGCTTGTGAGCGATCGGTGATGCCCGCCTCTTTCACACGTGAACGTCCACAACAGTCTCCGCAGAGTCGCCAGATTACCTGGATTTCAGTGACCTCGCCTTTTTTCCACTGCCGGATTTGTCTGTCCTGGATTGTCCACGGGCCTGTGATTTCGGTGCGGCGTGCAGAATGTCAGCCGGATTCGCAAGCGACGATAAGTCGTTGCGATCCTCTTGCTTGCGCTTCGGGTTGGTGTGGTCGCGTGAATAATCCGGGCTAGCCGCGAGCATTTGTCGGGTGGACGATCCTTCGCCCGGCGTGGATTCGCCAAAACCTATCTTCTGGGGCATTTCTCGGTAACCCACTGGTTTCATGCAACGCCATAGGCTTCGAGCGCGGCGGAAAAAGCCCCGTAGGCCCCGTCGTCGAACAAAACGAATCGCACCAGGTTCGGACGACCGTGGGCTTCGAGAAAGCTGATGACGGCGGCAACCGCAATCCGGGCCGCCTGATCCATCGGATAACGGTACGCGCCGGCACTGAGGGCCGGAAAGGCGATGGACTCGCATTGGTTCTCGACGGCCAATTCGAGGCACCGACGGTAGGCACCGGCGAGCAGGTCGGGCTCCCCCCGATCGCCGCCGCTCCAGACGGGACCCACCGCGTGAATAACATGCCGTGCCGACAGACTGCCCGCCGAGGTGATCACGGCCGACCCCGTGGGGCAGCCGTCTGGGTATTTTTCGGCCGTCTCGCGCATGATGGCCGGGCCACCTCGACGATGGATCGCCCCGTCGACGCCTCCTCCGCCGGCCAACCGCCGATTTGCCGCATTGACCAGGGCGTCGACGTCTTGCAGGGTGATGTCCCCCCGGCAGAGTTCGACGATTGCGTTTTTGACTTTGCATCGCATGGGCACGGCTCGGCATGAAGTTCGGATCCGATCGCGAACGGCAAGGTCGAGTATAATCGGTTCGACGCAACTCGTGAACTGGAGGCGGCACTAGATCGAGGGGTGTCTTCCGCGAGGCCGTTGAAGTACACTGAAGGAAGAAGAGTCGCATGGTCATGCTTCGTCGCGCCTCGGTTCCAGCGAGAGGGGACTTTTCGTGAATCAAAGCGAAACCGTCGGAAGGCCGATGGAGATCCTCCTGGTCGAGGACGATCTCGAGGATGCCGGGTTGACCATGGAGGCGCTCTGCCGCGGACACGTGCAGTGCCGGGTCAGTCTGGTTCGCGACGGGGAAGAGGCGATGCTGTTCGTTCGCCACCAGGGCAGGTACGCTCGCGCCCCGCGACCCGACCTGATTCTGCTGGACCTTCACCTCCCAAAGCTCAGCGGACGCGAGGTGCTCGCCGAGATTCGCAACGAAGGCGTTTTTTCGGACGTGCCGGTCGTGGTGCTGACAGCGTCGCGAACCCACCGCGAAATACTCGAGCGCGAACATCTGCACGTCGAGGATTACCTGGTCAAACCGGTCGATTTCGACCAGTTTGTCTCGGTGGTGCAATCACTGCGGCGATACTGGCTGGCCGACGTGATTCTGCCGCATTAGTCCTTCTTGCTGACCGCCTCGACCGCTTCCTCGGCCGCTTCGCGGACCAGCGGGCTTTCGTCCTTCATCGCGTTGTTGAGTGCCGGAATCGCCGACTTGGCCAGGGGGCCATACGCGCCCAAGGCTCGCGCCGCTTCGGTTCGGGCATTCTCCGATTTGCCATTGCTCAACGCTCGGACCAGCAAGGGAACCGACTTGGCGGCCGTCTGCTCACAGGATGGATCAATGTGCGCCAAGGCCCACGCGCTCACCGTCGCGCGAAACGACTCGACGTCCGCGAGATTCTCGACCAGCCTCGGTTTGACTGCAATAGCCGCGGGACCGACGCTGCCCAAGGCAAAAATGGCGATCGTGCTAGCGTCCTCGTCCGAGTCGTCCATCGCTTTGATAAGTGCCGGCACCGCCTCCTTGGCTTCGGGACCGATCGAGGCCAGGGCGAGGAGAACCTCGCGCCGGGTCAGCGGATCGTTGTCGGACAGGGCCTCGATCAGATTGGGAACGGCCGCCTTCGCCACGGGGCCCATCTGGGCCAGGATCATCGCGGTTCGACGCCGCGCTTGTGGAATCTTCAGCGCCTTCGTCAAGCCGGGCACCGCCGGCTCGCCCACCGTCGCCATCGCACTGATCGCGGCCAGGATCGTGGGCTCGTCGGCACCCTGAAAAGCCGTCTGTAGGGCGGGAATCACGACTTCCGGACCGGGCTTCAACTCGGCCAACGCCCGCACGGCCGCCTCGCGGACGACTTGATCGGGACTCTTGAACAACTCGACCAACGCGTGAGTTGCTCGCACCTTCCAGGTCTCATTGTCGGGGTTCATGCGAGCCAAGGTCCACGCGGCAGCCGCGGCTAAGACCGGATCGTCGGATTCGGCGAGCGGGAGGATCGTCGTGCTTGCCGTTACGGCAGCCGGCCCCATCTGTCCCAGGGCATGCACGACCGCCAACCCCATGCCCGATGGGTCCTTATCGAGCAAACCGAGCAACTCCGGCACGGCGTCGGCCGCTTTCGGGCCGATCTTGCCGAGACACAAGACGGTCTCCTGCACAACCAAGGGACGCGGGTCGCCCAATCGTTTCATCAGAGCCGGAACCGCCGGTGCCGCCGCCGGTCCGATCTCGCCCAGCACGATGCACGACCAGTAAGCCATCTTGTCGTCGGCCAGACCTTTGATCATCAACGGAACGGCCGGCTCGCCCAGGTCGGCAATCGCGTGAAGAACGTGATTCTGAACGGCCGGATCGGCGTCGTCGAGCAGTTTTTCGAGCAACGGGAGCGAAACCTCGGGACCCGGACGAATCTGAGCCAAGGCTTGGACCGCTTCGCGACGGACCATGCTTTCGGAATCGCCCAGCAGCTTCGCGAGTTCCTCGACGACGGGACGCGACGCCGGTCCGATTTGTCCCAGCGCATTCGCCGCGTGGGCACGGACCAATGGCGATTCGTGCGTCAATTGTCGGGCGAGTACGACGACAGCCGGCGCCGCGAGGTGGCCGCGACTTCCCAGTGCGTTGATCGCGCGAAGTCGAACGGCCAAATCGGGCGATTCCAATTGTCCGATCCATCCGAGAATTTCCCCCGTTGTTTGGGGCAATGTGTCTGGAACGGGCGTCGCGGGCAGTTCCTCGGCACCAGTCACCAAAACGGGGGGTATGAGTAGGCAGGCCGCGAACAATAGGCAGGACATGAGTCTGAGCATGAGCTTTCTCCAATTTGATGGTCGGCCGGAATCGGAAAACAAACCCGAAGGATTTGACCCGCACGCCGTCGAGCGTATTATACTTTGGTATTATACGTCGCGGGTTGAAAGAGGAAATCGAATCGGCGGCTATTCTCGTGAGTTCGTTCGGCCTGGCGTGGCCGGCGCGAGAAATGCCGGGTATGAGATCCGGTGGACGTCGCTCGGTTTCCGTTCCAACCCCGGTTTTCGGGTTCGTTCCCCGTTATGGAGATGCTCATCATGAAGGCGTTTTTTTTCCTCGCGGCCCTCGTGGCCATGAATGTCGCGTCAGCGGCCCAGGCACAGTACGGCTATCCTTCTTACCACGCATCGACGGCGGGCGAAGGTTACGCACGGGGAATGGCCGATGTCGTGCGATCTCGCGGCGAGGCGAACGTGATGAACTCCTAGGCGGTCATGAACATGACCGCGGCCGACCGCACCGCGATCGACAACGATCTGGCACGCACGCAGACGTACTTCGAGATTCGCCGGATCCGAGACCAGGAAGCAGCGGCGAAGAAACAAGAGCGTCACGAACTCGCCAAGAAGCGCGACGCCAACCGGAGCACGTGGATGCGTCAGACACAGTCCACCAGGCCGCGACGTCTGGACGTGAACGAATTGAATCCGGTGACCGGCGCGCTGACGTGGCCTCGACTGCTTCAAGGGCCCGACTATTCGCAAGACCGCGAGGCGCTTGACCGCGCTTTCGCGTCGCGCGCCGCGACGGGCGGACTTTCATACGAAGACCAGCAACGGGTGGCGGGAGTCGCCGACGATCTCTCCGCGCTGCTCAAGAGCAGGATTCGCGACCTCCCCCCGCGCGACTATCTGAACAGTCACGCATTTCTGACTAATTTGGTTTACGAGTCGCGGTCGCTGCCGGACTAGCGAGGCTCGGGATACAGCCGAATGCCCAGGCCGTTCTCTTCGGGGAAATGGACTTTGCCTCGCTCGATGCTCACCCCGCTGGCCGTATCCTTGGCCAGCAGCAGCGCGCCGTCCATGTCGACGTAGTCGAGCATCGGCAGGAGTTGAGCAATGGCCGACATGGCGACGGTCGATTCGCTCATGCAGCCGACCATGGTCTTGAGTCCGAGTTCGTGGGCTCGAAGAAGCATGCGCCGACCGGGCGTCAGCCCCCCGCACTTGCACAATTTGACGTTGACGCCGTGGAAATAGCCGTTGCAGCGGTCGACGTCGGGCGGAATCTGGCAGCTTTCATCGGCGACCACCGGCAAGACCGACTCGCGATAGACGCGCCGCATCCCTTCCCAATCGTCCGGCTGCAAAGGCTGTTCGATGAACTCGACGCCCAATTCGGCAAGCGGTTCGGAGTTGCGAATCGCTTCGTCGGCGGTCCAACCGCAGTTGGCGTCGACGCGGAAGACGGCGTCGGTGTGTTCGCGGAGAGCCCGCACAATGTCGATATCGTGTTTCGTGCCCAGCTTGACCTTGAAGATGGGCCATCCCTCGAACTCGCGCATTTTCTTGACCATCACGTCGATTTCGTCGATTCCGATCGTGTAGTCGGTCAGGGGACACTTATCGAGCGAGAGCCCCCAGAGTTTCCACACCGGCTGGCCTTGCAGCTTGCCCCAGAGATCGTGGGCCGCGTTGTCCAGGGCGCATTGGACGAAGGGCTTCTTGGACAGCGCCGGATGCATCTGTTCCCAGAATTCGATCGGATCGTTTAATTCGGTTGCCTCGATCTCCTGTCGGACTTCTTCGAGAGCGGCTCTCATGCTCTCGATGGTGTAGCCGTAGTAGTCGTTTTCCGTGGCCTCGCCGTAGCCGGCCAGCCCATTCTGGCGCAGTTCGACGATCATGGTCTTGGCGACATAGGTCGTGCCTCGGAATATTCCGAAAGGATGCACCAACGGCAATTCGAAATCGTGAATCAACATTTCCATGGGGAATGTCCTCGTGTTCTACTTGTTCAGTTCGCGTTTCAGTTCCAGCACGGCCTTAACCAGCTTCTCCGGTCCGTGCCGGATGACGTCGCAGGCGGGCAGTGAGAGCCGCTGTTCGATCCGTACACACTCGGCGGCCACGTCTTCATCGGAGTAGCCACGACCGTTGACCGCGACGCCTATCGACTTGCACGGATGGACGAAATTGGCGGCCGTTTCGGCGAATACGCGCAGTTGGTCGAGTGAAACCAACGGGACCTTGACGTCGTCGCCGAGAAACTCTCGCCCCATTTGGCAACCCAGAATGATGCCGTCGGGCCGGCAGCCGTGCAGAAGGCCCAGCGTCACGGCGCTATAGCGAAAATCACTTAACGCGCCCTGCCCCTCGACGACGATCACGTCGTGGTGCTGGTGGGTTCGGACGAGGTTCTCGGCCGCGCCGGATAGAAAATCGCCGATCACCCGATCCATGGGGCAACCATCGCCCTCGATCAGAATGCCGGTTTGTCCCGTCGCCACGAACTTGGCGTCCACGCCGGCCCGCTTGAGCCCCGCGGTCAACTCGACGCTGGCGACCATCTTGCCGCTGCTCGACGCATTGGCCATGGTGAGAACGCGCAGACACCCGTGGCGGATTCCCTTGCCGTCGGCGACCTCGCGCTGTTCGTTTCGACGCAAATCGATTAGTCGCACGTCGTGGCGGCGCGCCGTTTCGACGAATTCGGGGTCGTCGACCAGGAATTCGTGCAGGCCCGAAACCACGTCGAGTCGGCGGCGGATGGCGTCGAGAATGATCGGCCGCCAAGGCGCCGGGAGCTTGCCTCCCGCCGGGGCGGTGCCCAGTAGGAGCGTATTGGCGCCCTCGACCGCGTCGAGCGAGTCGACCACGGGCAACTCACCCCCAACACCGAGGACTTCGCGGCAGGTCCGTCCGGCGTGTTGTCGATCGAACACGGCCAGAACCTGTTCGGGTCGATAACGTATTGCGCAGATGGCCGTCTTCGCCGAGCGCGCAAGTGTATATCCCTCGGTCAGAATGATCATCCTTCGTGGCATTCGCCGACTCCTCGCAACGAGACGGGCAGGATACCCGTGACGCCCAAAAACAAGCGTATAAGGGAGCCTCAGGACACGTCCCGAGACCCCAAGGGTATCAGCCGGCCNNCCCGCTCCGGCGATCAGGGCGAGATCGGCCAGTTGGTTGACGCGGCGCGGAATTCCGTGGGTGAGTTCCTGGAGGCGGACGATTGCATCCTCGGAGAAGACACCCGACTTGCCACCGGCCCGCGACAGCGAGTCGTTGATGTAGTGCGAGGTGTCGATCTCATCCCAGGGTTCGACTTCGATCCGCAACTCGGCCAATTCGAGCAGGTCCCGGTCCAAGCGGTTGATTCTCGCCGGACGGCCGGCCAGCACGATCGTGACACGGACGGGCGACGCCGTTGCGAAGTGAACTAGACGGGAAAGATGAGGCAATAGTTGTTGGTCGGCCTGGTCGGCATCGTCCAACAAGAGAACCGTGTCGAGCTTTGCATAGCGGTTCTCGACGAGTCGGTCGCAAAGAGCCTGCCAGAGTCCTCCGAGGGAGGCGGAACGTTCCGATCCGCCGCCCAACTGACTGACCAATTCCCCGAGCATTTCGGTTGCCTGGACACCGAGCAGGCTGGTCTTGGCGACGGCTCGACCACTGCGGCGGAACTGGTCGGCGACGACTTCGAGCAGAAGTGACTTGCCGCTGCCCGACTCGCCCACCAGAAGTCCGAGGCACCGGCGCTGCTCGACGAGGAAATGGAGCCGCGCGAGGGCCTCTTCGTGGGTGGGGCTCTCATAAAAGAGGCTCGGATCGAGTCGGGTCCGAAAGGGCGTATCTCGCAGACCCCAATGCGACTGATACATGGCTACATCATCCTACGAGACCAGAAGACGGAATCCATTCCCCCATGTCTTCCTATTCGGTAGAATGCGAAGGTCAACTTGATTCTGAAAGTCCCACCGATGGAGGGGTGTGGAGTTTGCGGCACTTCCTGGCCGCACTTCAGACCGACCGTTCGCCCATGCCCGACCGTTATTTTGTCGAAACCCGGGTCACTGGGTCTCGCGCATTGCTCACTGGTAACGAGGCTCGGCATCTGGCCCGCGTCATGCGTGCCCGAAAGGGCGATCGCGTCGTGCTTTTCGACGGGACTTGCCACGAGTACCTGGCCGAGGTGGTTGAGCTTCGGCGCGATGAGGTGGAGTTGGAAGTACTTGACGTGGTTGAGGTCGACCGCGAACTGCCTTTTCGGCTGCACTTGGCCGTGGCGTTGCCCAAGGGGGATCGTCAGCGTTGGCTCGTCGAGAAGCT
>DOEZ01000620.1 GCA_003532715.1 Planctomycetaceae bacterium | reverse complement strand
GGGCGGATCGCTCAGGACCACTTCGACCTTATCGGCGGCAAACCGTTCTGGCAGGCCCATCCTCACGGGGGTCGGATCGTCCAGGACCAGTTTCACCCCTGAATCCCAGAGCGGGGTCACTGGGATGCTTCGCCAACCGCGCGGCGCCACGACGACGATCCACTCTTCCGAAGGAACCAGATGACGATACAGGAAGGCTTGCATCATGTCATCGGCGGGAACCGCCTCTCGTGTTACGTTGCGGCCTCCGACGACCGCACGGCCCTCGAGAACCAGACGCATCGGACGCTGCGGGGGCTGGGTCGGCGCGCTGAGCGTGACCTGAACCCGATCACACTCGGCTGGGATTCGAGCACCGCTCAATCGGAAACCAGCGGGATCCTTCAACGCCAATTGGATCTCGCCCGAAAACCCGTCCTTACGAAGCGCGTAGACGGTAATCGGCACGTTTTCACCACGTAGCGCGCAAATGGTCGACGGAACAACCCGAAGCTCGAAGTCAGGTCGCCGCGCGCCGACGCGGAGTCGGTAGGCGTACTCAGGCCCCCCGCTGCCCTGTGCATCGGACAATTCGAGATAGTACGTTCCCGTTCGCGGCAACGTGCAAAGGAGGCGAGAATCGGCGTGATGGGTCATGAGGCCCTGGCCCTTGTCTTCCTGATCGTCGTTCACGCCGATCACGCGTCCCTCGTCGTCGATCAGCCTCAAGACGGAATCCAAGGGCGAGCGGAGCCGCCTCGCCAAGACTTCGGCGGACACGCGTCCTCCCTCGCGGCCCTCGAACCGAAAGAAATCGCGGTCGCCCGGCCGGTCGATTCGTCCGTTGACGATCGCCGATGAGGCGATGCGGAGTGCCGTTTCGCGAGTGTCGTTGGGCTCCTGCTCGAACACCTCGGGCAGTTCATCGATCGCCAGCGGCAATGTGTCGGCTCCGATCGCGCCGAAGTCGGACAGGATCGAGCGAACGCCGGGGTTCGCGTCACTCGGCTCGATATCGACGGACTTCGTCGCCAGATTCCATCCGGTTAACTCGACGGTTGTTTTCACGCCGCGCCGGACTCCGAGCGGAAACGCTCGACTGACCAAGGGCAGTTCGCCGAGTGTGATTCGGTACACAAAATCGTCGCGTCCGCGGTGAATGGCGTCCTTGATCTCGACGATGTAGCGTCCCTTCTTGGGAATCACGTAGTGGAGGACCGGATCGGGGTCGAAGCGATTGTCGTCGGCGTAGGCCACCTCGTTGCCGTCGGCGTCGTACAGGGCTACCGTGGCTTGGAACCAGCCGGGCACCGCGTCGGCCAAATAGGGGATCAATCGCCGTGCGTCGACCACGACGACCAGGTGCGCGCCCTTCTTGGCATCGAACACAAAACGGTCCACGTCGCCGGGCATGATCTGGCCGTTGAGCACCATCGGCAGCGGAGCGGAAACGCCCTCGTCCGGATTCTGGTCGTTCGGCTCGATCTCGCGATACTCGGGCAGATCGCCGATGTGGAACCGGAGCGGATTCGAAACGCCCTGGGTTGCGAGCAATCGCAACTCGCGCCAACCGGGCGAAGCGTCTTTCGCCGCTTCAACCCGAAGCGTTACGGTCTCCGAAAGTTGCGGGTTGAGCTGAAACTTCGGATCACGGCGCTGTCGTTGAAACTCCTCGAGTGCGTCGAGTCCTTCGCGATCGGCCCCCAACTCGATGGCGATCTCCTGAATGGCCGCCAATGCGGCTTGCGGACCTCGGCGTCCGTCGGGTCCGCGTTGCTGATTGTACTGCTCGCGCGCCTTCTGCATGTACTCCCGCAATTCCGTCATTCGCTTGCCGCTGGGCGGCTTCTTGTGCTTGAGCATCGTGGCTTTCAGGCCCGTGCCCGAAAAGAGCAGCTCGTGGGCCGCGTCGAGGAACTGTTTGCCAATGGTGATCTCGAATTCCGTTCCGCGTTGGCCGCCGGCCGGATGGACGTAGCCGATTCGAGGCGCCCTCTGGGCGAGCGCTCGCTGCGTTGGTCCGTAGCGGGACCAGACGGCCAGGAGCAGTCCGACAAACCATAGCGGGCGCGATCGAGAGTGCATCAGGGATTCGTCGCCGTTTTAAATGATTTCCTGGAGGATGCCGCCCGACTTCACCCCGTCCTCGACCGACGGAACGACAGCGACGCTATGCCCGTGCGGGTGTCGAAGTTTTTCCTTTCGATCGATGCCGAGCAGTTCGTACATGCTGGCGATGAGATCCCAGGGATAGACGGGCCTGTCTCGGACCTCCTCGCCCTTGGCGTCGGACGCGCCGACGACGTGCCCTCCCTTGAAACCGCCGCCGGCGACGACGGCCGAGAAGACCGGCCCGTAGTGTCCACGGCCTCCGTTCCAGGGTGCTTCACTCTGCACCTTCGGCGTGCGGCCGAACTCGCCGCTCCACCATACGATCGTGCTATCGAGCAGGCCGCGATCGGCCAAGTCTTCGAGCAAGGTGGCGAGCCCCTTGTCCATTTCGGGCAGCTTGCGTTGCATGATCTGGAAGTGCTGCTTGTGCGTGTCCCACCCCTTGTAGTTGATCGTGACGAACTTCACGCCCTGCTCGACGAGCCGTCGCGCGGCGAGACACGACTGGCCGAACGTGCTGCGGCCGTATCGGTCGCGCAGCTCGTCCTTTTCCTCCGAAAGATCGAAGACCTTTCCGGCGTCGCCGAGAATGAGATCGTAAGCCTGTTGTTCGGCCGTCTGGAACGCCTCCAGACGCGAGTTTCCTTCCATCGCGCGGCCCAACGTATTGAGATTGTCGAGCAGTTTGCGTCGGGCCTTCTGCCGTTGGTCGGAGATACCCCGGGCCACGACGCCCTCGACGGCAAATGGCTTCTGGTTTGGGTCGCCGCCGGTCGCGAACGGCTTGTATCGCGGTCCGAGAAAGCCGGCTTCCGAGAAGCGGCCCTGGGGCTCGGTGAGGACGATGTAGGGCGGAATGAGTCCCTCATAGCCGGCCTGGCGGCCACGGAACAGGGAAACCACCGCGCCGACGGCGGGAAACACGTCGCGCCCGCCCGCCGGCCACCCGGTTTGCACCATGTACGACGCCGTCTCGTGTCCGTTGTTTCCGTGGGTCATGCTTCGGATGATCGAGTACTTGTCGGCCTGCTTGGCGAGAAGTGGGAGTAGTTGGCCGATTCGGACGCCGTCGACGTTCGTCGCGATGGGTTTATCGAGCGAGCCGCAATAGTCGCCCCCGGCCTCGGGTTTGGGGTCGAACGTGTCGAGATGCGCCGGGCCTCCCCACATCCATATCTGGATGACCGCCTTGGCCTTTGCCTTGACGTTCGCCGATCGTGGCGCCGCCGCGAGCAGACTTTCCGGGCGAGAGGCGAGCCATAAACCGGCAGCGCCGGCCGCCGCGCCCGTGAACCACTGACGGCGAGAGAAGGTCCTTCCGCCGAAATTCACTTGTAAGCCGTCGAGACCGGACGGATCGTCGTGGGAATCGGGTTTTTTGCTCATGAGAGTACCTCATGCCCCACTCGGTTCGTCCCCTGTAAAACATGCCTAATGACGATATTGGAACTCGGCCGTATTCAACAAGGCCCACGCCAGGTCGAAAACGACCTCGCCGCGTTTCGCTTTTCCGCCGGCGGTGTGGGCTCGTATCGATTCGAGTTCGGCCGGCGTCGGATAACGGGAGAGAATGGTCAGGTACAGTTCATCGACGCCGTCGCGCGGGTTGCGGGCCGATCGCGCCATTTGCAGTATCTTCTCGCTGCGTTCGATCTTGTTTCGAACATGGCTGGAGTTCAAGAAATGGAGCCGCTGGGCCGCGCTGGGGCTGTTGTCGCGCTCCTCCAAGAGNNCCGTCCGAACAAGTCGAGGAATGAACTGGAAATGCTGCCGTCGGCCAGGGCGACGGTGCGTTGACTTTCGGGCACGAAAGTGAACGGTTCGGGAATCAGGCTCGAATAGGACTCGGTCGTGCCGGTAATCTGGCACAACGCGTCGATCAACACCTCGGCCTCAAGGCGTCGGACGGCATAGTATGCGAATTGGGCCTCCGCATGGGGCCGATCGCTCCGTGGAATCGACGACAGTTGATACGCATTCGAGTTGAGTATCAAACGAAACAGATGCTTCACGTCGTATTTCGAATCGATCAATTCTCGCTCGAGGTACGCAAGAAGCTGGGGATTGCTCGGCTTGTTGTCGGCGCGGAAGTCGTCGGGCTCGTGAATAATGCCTCGTCCCAACAGCCAGAACCACGCGCGATTGGCCATATTGCGAGCGAACCAGCGATTCTTGGGACCGGTCAGCCAGTCGGCGAACACCTTTCGGGGATCCTGGTCGGGGGAGATCTGGATTCGCTTTCCGTCTGGAAACGCGGCGTCGAGCGTCTGACCGGCTCCATCGACGGTCGCGCGGTCGAAGTAGACAATCTCTTCCTTCCACTCGGCGGTCTGCTTGAAGGCGACGTGAGAGAAGAAGACGGCCATGTCCTTTTGCCGTGTTTCGGGCCAGTGCTTGACGCGTACTCCCATGAAGGTCAAGGCCACGGTCCCGGCGATTGCCTCCGGTTCGCGATTCTGCATCGCTCGATAGAAGTTCACCGGCGGCACGCGGAAATTGCTGCCACTGGCCGTGAGCATCTCCCGGGCGAACTCGTCGTAGGGCATGTTCTGCTTGACGGCCGTCCGAATCCATCGGTGGTACGCCTGGACGGCGTTGGGCCACAGGTTGATGGGAAATTCCGACTTCACGCGAAGGACGTCGCACCACTTCATGGCCCAGTAGTCGGCGAACTCCTCGCGCTGGAGCAATCCATCGATCAGCTTGCGTCGCTTCTCGGGATCGCGGTCGCGCAGAAACTCGCGGGCCTCGTCGGCGGTTGGCAGGGTGCCGATGCTATCGAGAAACACCCGGCGAACAAAGACCGCGTCGGAACACAGCGGCGACGGTTCGATCTTCAACCGTCGGAGATTTCCGAAAACGAGGTCGTCGATTTTGCAGCCGGCCGTCGGCCTTGTTTCGCTCTCATAGGGATGCCGAGGACTCGACGGTCCCGCGCCGCCGGCCACGAAGATCAATAGGATGACGGCGGGAATCGAGATCTTATTCATGGCCACCACTTTGTCGAGGCGGTCGGGATGAACCGATGGCCTGGCCGAGTAAACAGTCGGGGTTAAACTACTAACCCCGGAAATCGTCGAAAGTGTCGCGAAAACAACTCCGTGGCAACCGACGGAGCGTTCGGCTGGACGCGTCACGAGGCTGGTTGCGGAAGAAGTACGGCTCCATACCGGGGAACGCCAGTGCCTCTATTATAAGGCCGAGGTCGCCCAAAACGGAAACCCGGGTTGACGCTTTATGGACCAGTCTGTATACTTCGTTATATGGCGAAGTAACGATTCGAGATAAGGATTACGCGATGCGTGACTTTTTGACCGTGGCCAAGGCACTGGGCGACGAAAACCGTGTTCGGGCACTTCTGGCACTGCGCCGTCGCGAATTGTGCGTCTGCCAGATCATCGAATTGCTCGGCCTGGCCCCCTCGACCGTGTCGAAGCACATGGCCATTCTTCAGCAGGCTCGGCTCGTGGAGAGCCACAAGATGGGCCGCTGGGTCTACTATCGCGCGGCCAACGCCTCGTCGAGCGAAACGGTCGCCGCCGCGCTTGAGTGGCTCGAACGGTCGCTCGCCGACGACCCGAAATCGCGAGAAGACGCCGCGCGGCTCGCGGAAATACTCACAGTCCAACCCGAAACACTCTGCAAACAGCAGACGAGTAAGAAATGATCCGCATTTTGTTCCTTTGCACGGGCAATTCGTGCCGCAGCCAGATGGCTGAAGGCTGGACGCGACACCTCAAGGGGGAGGTGATCGAACCCTACTCGGCGGGTATCGAAACGCACGGGCTGAACCCCGACGCGTTCCGCGTCATGGCCGAGGCGGGCGTCGATATTTCGAGCCACCGTTCGAAACATGTCGCCGAATTAAAGGACCTCGAATTCGACTACGTCGTCACGGTGTGCGGCCATGCCCAGGAGCATTGTCCGATCTTCTCGGGCAAAGCCAAGGTCATCCATGTTGGCTTCGACGATCCGCCGAAACTGGCCGCCAACGCCGCGACAGAGGACGAGCGATTGGCGCCGTACCGCCGCGTTCGAGACGAAATTCGAGCGTTTGTGGAGCGTTTGCCCGAGAGTCTTCACTGACCGAGACACTAGTTTACCGCTAAGGGAGAGCAAGAAAGATGGCATCGGAATCGTGTGTTACGAAACAGGCCAAGGGACTCGGGTTTTTCGAGAAGTACCTGACCGTTTGGGTCGTGTTGTGCATTGCCGCCGGCATAGGGCTGGGCCGGTTCGCGCCGGGCGTGGCTCACTATCTTGACGGTCTTTCGATCGACGTAAACGGCGCGCCGGTCGTCTCGATCCCCATCGCCGTTTGCCTCTTCTTCATGATGTTCCCGATCATGGTGAAGATCGACTTCGCCGACGTGCTCAAGGCGGGCAAGAGTCTCAAGCCGGTCGGGCTGACGCTGCTGGTCAACTGGGCCATAAAACCGTTCACGATGTACGCGATTTCGGTTTTCTTCCTCGGAACGCTCTTCCTGGGCTTCATCGGCCCGGAAGCCGTCGATCACATCCGAATGCCGTTAGGGCTCGATCTGCCGGTCGGTGCGACCCACGGCGAGGGAACGGTCGCGTTGGTTGACGGGGTGCGGATGCTGGAAGTGCCCCTGTGGCGCAGCTATCTTGCCGGCTGCATACTCCTGGGGATAGCGCCTTGTACGGCGATGGTCCTTGTTTGGGGGTTCCTCGCCCGGGGCAACGATGGCCTGACGCTGGTGATGGTCGCGATCAACTCGCTGACGATGCTGGTTCTGTACGGTCCGCTGGGCGGCTTTTTGTTGGGCGTGGGCAAATTGCCCGTCCCGTGGCAGGCATTGTTGCTTTCGATCGGCGTCTATGTGGCACTTCCTTTGGTGGCGGGCTACTNNCTCGCCGATGGATCATCTCGACGAAGGGGGAGGAGTGGTTCAACCAGAAGTTTTTGCATGTTCTGACGCCGGTCACGATCGTCGCGCTGCTGGTGACGCTCGTTCTGCTGTTTTCGTTCAAGGGCGACACGATTCTATCCAACCCGCTGACGATTCTCTGGATCGCGATCCCCTTGTTCTTACAGACGGTGCTGATTTTCGCCCTCGGGTACGCGATGGCCAAGGTGCTGCGGCTTTCTTATCAAGACGCGGCCCCGGCGGCCATGATCGGCGCATCGAACCACTTCGAGGTGGCAATCGCGACGGCGACCATGCTTTTTGGGCTCTCATCGGGCGCGGCGCTGGCCACGGTCGTCGGCGTGCTGATCGAGGTACCCGTCATGCTGATGCTGGTCAAAGTGTGCCTGAACACGCAAGGATGGTTTGGTTCGCGTCACCCGATTGGGTAACCGGATCGCGGCCGATGGCCGCTGGAATCCTCGGATCGGGCCGGCTGGAGTACTGACACGAGTAGTCCGCAAAAGAGTGCGGCTCGTCGGCAAAAAAATTGCGGACAAGCCGAGGGGGGGGGTTGAACTCGGCTGGCCCCGGACCATAATTACGTCAGTGGATGCATCCCACATCTCGCCCGTCATAGGTCCCTGCCCCGCCTATGACGGGCC
>DOEZ01000316.1 GCA_003532715.1 Planctomycetaceae bacterium | reverse complement strand
ACGGGGGACGAGAGGTGGGGGATGACGTGGTTGGGGCGGATGGGCGATGGAGGCGATCGCTCAGACCTCAAATCTGAGATTTGAGAGGGGCCCGCTGCCTTACGGTCGGGGGTTCGGGGCTATTTTCGCCTCCAGCCGGAGAGTGGCTCGGCGGTGACCGGAACCTGGAGGAGCCGCGGGGCGGACTGCTGCGATGCGGTCCACTCGGCCGACTGGCTCGCGCTGGCTTGGTCGGACTGACTCTCGGTCGCTTGCTCGGACTGGTTCGCGCTCGTTTGCAGGCGACTCGTCCATTGGGGCGTGGCCACCGGGATCGGGGCGTTTGGGTCTTGGTTGGCTGCCGGCTGGACGCCGGCCGGTTCGGTTGCCGGCTCGACGTCGTAGTTTACCGGTTGGACACCGGAGACCGTGACGGATTGCGACGGCGTTGCCGCGAACGATGCGTCGCCCGAGGCGGGGGCGTCGAACAGCGCCGCCGCCTTTTGGGCGATCGTATCCCGCGGCCGCGCCGTCCCGCTCAACCTCGGTCCAATCGCTCCCGCCGAATAGGCACCCGAACCGGCCGCCGGCGCCGAAGCTCCCTCGGGCAGCGGTGGGTGGATTTCCTCGAACATCATGGTGTTTTCAAGCTGCATTCCTTCCGTTGTCGGCATGGTGGAGAAGCCGGGGCCGACTTGCTGCTGGTATTCGCCGCGGCTGATGACCTTAGGTCGAGTGAAGCCGTAGTTCATGTAGATGCCGGCGTCGCGAGCCTGGGCTCGGCGGCGAGCGTCGAAGTAGGCTTTGCCGGCCCACGGGCCTTCGGCCAACCAGATGCCGTTGTACTCCAACAGCGAACCCTTGCGGTAATGCACGTCGACAATCGACAGGTTGTAGTTGACCAGCGAGCGATAGTACGATACCTCTGCCTCGGNNGGTGGTGCCCGTCTCGTAGGCGATCTTGACCGCGCTGACTTCGTGCTTCGTCGCGACGGAGTACTCGAAGTTGTCGCGGATCAACTGGATGCCCAACTCGGTGTCGCGGATGGCGCTGGCCAACTGGTGCGTCACTTCAAGTTCCTGTTCGCGGAGCAGTTCGCGTTCGCGAGCCAGACTCAGTTGGGCGTAGCGGACGCCGGCCATTTCCTTGCGGAACCCGATGGGCAAGCTTAGTTCGAGACCGAACCGCCAGTCCTGGTGGTCGCCGCTGGTCAGGTTTTGCATGGCCGTGTCGTAAGGCTGGTCGGTGCGGTTGGCGTACCAGAAATCGTCGCCCAGCCCGCGCCAGCGGTATTGGCCGACCGCGTCGAGTTGAGGCAGAAGGTAGTTCTTCGCGGCGATCAGTTCGAGTTCACGTTCCTTGACTCGCCACTTCTGGCGTCGGAGATCGACGTTGCGCGACATGGCCTCGCACATGGCCTCGCGCCAGTCGAAGCTGACCTTGGCCGGGGTGGGTTCTTGCAAGGGGCGAATCTGGCGGCCGTCGGCGACAGCCAGACCCATCATGTAGCGCAGTTGGGCTTCGGCGGCGAAGACGTTGCTGCGGCGTTGTTCCATCTCGGCCACGAAGGCCCAGTATTGGCCGCGAGCCTGGGCTTCTTGGTCGGCCTCGCCGCCCTTGGCGCCCTGGTCCTGGAGGGCCTTGACCCGCCGCCATGTGGCCAACGCGGAGTCGCGCCCGGCCATGACGGCGTCGAGCTCGCGGTAGGCAAGGTACAGCGTCCAATAGGATTGCTCGACGTCGCGGACGAACACGCGAACACTGTTCTCGAAGTCGGCCAAGGCGATGTCGGTTTGAATCCGCGCGATGACCACGCCGTTGTTGTAGCCGGGAATGGCGCCCGGACCGGCGATCCGGTTGAACTGGACGCCCGCCCCTTGGAACAACGGCTGGCGGAACTCGGCCGTCACGTCGGTGTTCCAGTCGCTGGGAAACTCTCGCGTCGGGCTGTTGCTGTTGTTGTAGGAGGTGTTGTAGCTCAGTGCCGTCACGCCACCCGCGGCGTTTCGCTTCGCCAATTGCGACTGGAACGTGCCCAATTCTTGCCGGTCGACGCGCGCCATGAAGAGCGTGCCCACGCCGGCCACGTTCATGGGCCGGTTGATCTTCTCCCAGAACACGCTGGTCGTGAACTGGGCGTCGAAGGCCGCCAGGGCCGCCTCGACGCCGAATCGCGGATTGCTTTCGACGCGAGCCGGATCGTAGACGGTCGCCACACCGTCGGCCGCGCGAGTGAGCGCCTCGGGGGCCTGCAACGTTACGCCCAGATTCCGCATCACCTTGCTGTTGGCCAGCGCGTGATGCACGGCCTCTTCCAGGCCCAGATCCCACATTTGCATGTCGCCCGGCGAGGCCAGCGTCAATGGGGTCGTCGCTCCACAGACCTCGTCCAAGGGGCGAACATCGACGTCGGGAACCTCCATCTGGGTGGCAACTCCCTTGTAGTGCGACAGATCGCCGTCGTCGCCAAGGTAGAATGGCTGTTGCGGCGTGCATCCGCCGGCAAGGGCTATGGCCAAGCACAAGATAAGGAGGGGAAGAAGCGTGGATCGCCGACTCATGGGTTCACATTCCTGTCACGTATGCCTGTCGCGAACGAGATCCACCGCGCAACGCGCGCGGGCGATCATGGTCGCAGCAGATCGGGATCAGTCTGTTTCCCCCGGGCCATGCCTGTTCACGCACTCACGGCGCGAACCTACAATCTAGGCAATCGGCAGAGTCGTTATCGTCCACGTAATCGTCAAACTTTCACAATTGTTGGGTTTTGAAGCTGACACTGGCCAAGCTCCGTCAATTTGTTTATCCCAAATAACCCAACTTGCTTGTATTGTGTAAACACCTGTAGATGGGGCGATTGCACCGATCCCTGTCGAAGAAGCATGACTTCTACGGAAAAACTCGCCGCAATCGCCCCACCCTGTTACTAGCGTGTTGTTCGCTCCCGTTGGGTGAAGCGGGACGGCCGAAAGGTCACCGACTGACTTCCACCCCGGAGAGTTAATTTTGACAGGGGGTATTGTGCAACCCTCCAAAATCCGCATCTTCGTCAAATTTGATAGATAGGGGAGTTTCGACATTGCTTTCTTGCCGTCCGCAGTGGCTCTCGCATGAGTGATTCGCCTAGAACCGAGGAATACGTCCGGCTTTGGACCACCCACGGGCAGCAGGTATACGCCTACATCTTGTCGTTGGTGGCGAATCGGGCCGACGCCGAGGAGCTATTCCAGGATGTGAGCATGACGCTGTGGGTGAAGTTCGATCAATTCATCCCAGGCAGCGATTTTCGCGCGTGGGCATATCGGGTCGCTTTGAACAAGGTCGGCAGTTTCCAACAGTTGCGGCGTCACCGAACGCTCCTTTGTACTTCCGAGGCGTTGGAAATGGTCGATCAGGCCATTCTCGCCGGGGTCGGAAGGCTCGACGCCCAGCACGACGCCTTAGCCGACTGTCTCGACAAACTGACGCCTCGCGACCGTGATCTGATCGATCGCCGTTATCGGCAGGGGACGTCGCCCAAGGCGGTGGCCGAGCAGGTCGGTCGCAGCGCGACGGCGGTTTATAAGGCCCTCAGTCGGATTCACAACACGTTGCTCGACTGCGTTCAAAGGGCAACCGTCACGGAGGGCCGGTCATGAATTCTCAACTCACGTCGGAACAGATCGCCCGCATCCGCGAATTGATCCAGGCGGTCTACCACGAACAGGCCAACCCCGAGGAGATGACCGAGCTTCGCCAGTGGATCGAGTCGAGCCGCGAGGCGGCCTGGCTCTACGCTCAATACATGCATCTTTTCGCCGGGCTGCATTGGGACAAAATGCACCAGTCGGCCGGAACGTCGTCGCACGACTCTCGCACTCCGGCGGGCAAGTCGCCGGTGCTCGGATTTCTGGGTCAGGCTTTCCAGCAAGGGGCCAATTTCTTCTCGCATGGCTACGTCCTGTGGCTGTTGGCGGCGATGATTCTGCCGGGCATCCTCTTCCTTCTGGTCATCCTGAACGTGGTCCAACAGACGCCGCCAACCCCGGTGGCCGTGGTCTCGCGAAGTCGCGATTGCGCCGGACGGCTCGACGATCGGCCGACGACGTTTTACCCGGGCAGCAACTTGTTTTCGGAACAAACGCTCGTGATCGACGAGGGATTGGTCGAGATTCAGTTCGCCGACGGCGCCCGCACGGTGCTCGAAGGGCCCGCCACGTTCGTGATTCGCGGCCGTAACGCCGGCTCGTTGACCCGGGGCCGTCTGGCGGCCGTCGTTCCGCCGGAAGCCCGGGGGTTCGCCGTCGAGACGCCGTCGGCCAGAGTGGTCGATCTGGGGACGGAATTCGGCGTTTGGGTCGACGATCGTGGTCGGGTCGAGGCGCACGTTTTCGGCGGCCAGATCGGAGTGACGGTGCCCACCTCAACCGATTCACCCGGCCTGGCCGCGCTGCTTATCAAAGGCGAGGCGGTGCGTATCGCGGCAGCCGACACGGTGGGCAAGTCGCCCACAATCGTCCGGATGCCGGCGGCGGCCAAGCGGTTCACGCGAAGCATCGATTTGCCCGAGCCGACGATCCTGTTCGCTCATCACGGCAGCGCCGATCCGACGACCGAAGGGTGGATTTTGCACTACCGGCAATATGGCGAGGGTACTCCGGAGAAAGGCAAGAGACTCGCCGCAACCCGCGCGCCCGTGGGACCAATTGAAGAAGGCGGCGTGGCGGCATGGTCGTTTGGCCCTCTCAATCCGGAAAGGCGTGCCTTTTACATCATTGACGACGACCCCAAGCAACTTCGAGCCGAGGCACAAGAAAAAGGCTGGGTATTGCGTGCCCGAGTGTGGATTGGCGACAAGGGCCCGCATCCTGGGCGAGAGTCGAACGCACCGTGTCACTTTGGCTACCGTGACGAGGAGCACTCGTGGGGGCTCTGGATCCTATCGGACCCGGAGGGCAACCAGTACGCGCGCACAACGGAATCGGTGTTCGGCCCCTTCCCTGGTTCGCGGAACCAGTATGTTGACTACGAGCTTCGTTATCATCCCGCGAGGAAGAATGCGGAGTTGTTTGTCAACGGCCGCCTGATGGGCACGTTCAAGGGAGCGCCGAAACGCAAGATCGACGAGGAGGAGGAGGGACACTCTCCGCTGCTACGATTCGGAACGTACTTCGTTCCCACCGAAGTGCGAATCGCCAAGTTCGAGTGGGGAATACTTCGCGACGCGCCGGATGTTGCGGCAAAGCCAAACAACGTCGATCAGGACAAGAAGTAGTTCCCCGTGCAGACGAGAAGATCGCGGCGATTGTTTTCTGGAACAGAAAAGAGGCGCCTTTTATCTGCCTTGGCAGCGCCTGAGCGGGATAGGCCCGCTCGAGTGAACCACAGTATCCCGCACCTTGTGAGGACAATGAGGATGAAACAACGAATCGCACTCTTGGCCGTTGCAGTCGTGCTCTTCGCACTTCTGCCGACGATCGCGGCCGCCGAAACGATCACCGCCTACTTCGAAAGTGATCCCGATGAACCGACCACCGTCGACACCTATCCCGGCGTCGCCGGCGAAGGTTGGGTCGCTGGGTGGGCAAAGAGAACCGACAAACTGACCTCGCACACGGTAGCGCTCGGGACTACCAGTCCGTTGGCCACCGGAACGGGCAACTACCTTAGCGCCGTGATGGACTCTAGTGGGTTGGGTTATCTCACCGTTGGCCGGCGATATGCCACGAGCAGCACTGGTCCGGCTCCTGACCAGATCGACAGGGATCAGGATTACGCGATCAGCGCTCTATTTCGCGTGGACGAAGACCTCAGTTCGCCCGGTACGACCTGGGGAGACACCTCGGGTGATCGCTACCAGATCTATCAAGGCACTTCCACAACCGCTCTCGCCGCAGGCGGCGGCTCGGCCAGCACTTGGCAAATTAGTACCTTTGGCGTGGCCATGACGACATCTGCGACCGACCCCACCCTCATCAACGCCGGAAACTGGGTTTTCAGTGATTTTTCCTCTGGCGCCGAATTCAAATGGGACACTGGGATTAATGTGTCGACGGTCGGCACGGGCACATACGAGGTCGAGGTGACCATCCATCCCGACTTTACTTGGGATGCCACGCTCACTGCCGGCTCGCAATCGTTCACCAAAGAAGGCATGCGTTTTAGAGTGGAGAATTTCACCGGCGGTTTCGTCGAGTTCTGCGGCAAAGCCAGCACTGCCGCTGACAACCGTGCGTTCTCGGTCGACTCGGTCGTAATCCACCAAGTGCCCGAGCCGTCGATGCTCATGATGGCACTCGGCGCCGCGCTGGTGGGTTTGGCAATCGGACGCCAGCGGTAAATAAGCAATTGGGCCGACCGCCGAAGCGGCGGGCACATTTTGGGCCCGTGACCGTGCATCGGTCGTGCGAGAATGTCCCAGCCGTCGGGGCGGATCTCGCCAACAATTCGAATTCGCGTCGTGGCGTCGCAAGCCGGCGCCACGACGCGGCCTCTTGCGACAAACGAAAAACGTTGGAACGAAGAACCGGATGGGGGATCGGCGGGGAACGCAGGCCCGGGTGAGTGTTTTCGGGGGAGTGCAAGACAAGCGTTGGTAATCCATGACCTTGGAGGATATCGAAAGATGAAACGACAGATCTATTCTTGGCCACTCGTCGCGGCGTTACTGCTGCCGCTCTTGGCGGTCGCGCCCGCCTGGGCTGTTACCCTAATTCCCAGGGGCACGGCAGCCTACTTCGAAGGCGGTTTTGAATCGGTCGACACCTATCCCGGCGTCGCCGGCGACGGCTGGGCCGCGGGGTGGATAACGAGGAAAGACGCTACCGCGACGACTGTCACGGGCACCCTTACCAACACTTCTCCATTGGACGCGGGCACCAACAACTACGCCAACATACTCATGACGTCTTCGGCAGCGAACAGTTACTCCACGCTTGGCCGAAAGTACGACGCGCTGGCTGTCAATCCTGCACTAGATTACACCATCAACGCTCTGTTCCGCGTCGAGGAGTATCTGGATCCAGACTTTGGCACTTTCCACACTACTTCCGCCGACCGCTACGAGATCTACCAAGGTACTTCCGCGACCGCGCTCGCCGCAGGCTTCGGCTCGGCCGGTACATGGTGCATCGGCGCCTATGGCGCCGACTCCCTGGCAGGCGATGGCGTAACTACCATCCCCGCGGGAAATTGGACCTTGAAAGATTACACGGGTGGCAGCGTCTACCAATGGGATACGGGTATTAGCTTGGTCCAAGGCGTCACTTATGCCGTCCAAGTAACCGTCCGTCCCGACTATACGTGGGATGCCACGATCAGTGACGGAGTGACGACGTTCAATAAAAACAACATGCGTACCAGAAACCTCACGGCTTCCGGCGGTTATGTCGAGTTCTTCGGCAAAGCATCCAACGCTGGTGAAACCAGGGAGTTCTCGGTCGACTCGGTCGTCGTCAACCAGGCAGGCTTCAACACGGTCGGCGGCATGAATCTGGTAACCGCCAAATTCGACGGCGGCAATTCCACCACCGAAATTGACGGCTACACGGGCGTGGCCGGCAACGGCTGGAGCGACGGGTGGAAAAAAACCACCAAAAATACAACGCTCACCGCAACCGTCGTTTCGCCCGGCGACGCGGAATTCGACGACCTGAAAACCGGAACCGGCGCCTACTTGAGCCTCACCAGCGAAAGCACCGCGGGAACCGAATGGTACTCCGGGATTGCTCGCGACTACGGTTGCATCAATGTCGACGGCATCGACTGGACCCAGGCTCACACCGTCCAGTTCAAAATCCGCCTCGACGAGGATGTCGACAGCGAGTTGTCGACCTTCACGGGCAATAACGATCGCTATTCCATTACCGACAACACCGCGACGGCCGGCACCACGCACCCGAACAACACCTGGGCCATTAACTCGTTCGGAGCCGAAAGTGTAAGCACTGGCGGCAACGTAACCGAAGAAATGGTCGGTAAGTGGTGCTTCACCGATGGCGACAATGCTGGAACCGTCGTGAATCTCATCAACTCCGGCATCGCCCTAACCACCGGGGGAGTCTACGAGTTCACCGTCGACCTCGATCCGACCACGAGAACCTACGATGTCTCGGTTTTTGACGGAATCTCGACGGGCTCCGCCACCGACCTGCATTGGCGAAGCGCGGCGCTCAACGTGGGCGGTTTTCTCAACTTTGCTTTCTGTGCCGACTCCGTGGGCGAAACCCGCGCCTGGTCGATCGACGAAATCGTCATCAGCCAAGGCCTGACGGCCATCCCCGGCGACGCAACCGGTAACGGCAGCGTTGACGAGGATGATGCCAAGCGTCTGGCCGAGAACTGGGGAGCCATGGGGGTCGTTCCGCCTTATGAATCATTGTGGGAGATGGGTGATTTCAATGACGACGGCCGGATCGACGCGAAGGATGCGTCGATTCTGGCGGCCAATTGGGGATATGTCGCCGGTTCAGCCGCCGAGTCGAACGGCGCCACCGCCGTGCCCGAGCCGGGCGCGACCGCATTACTCCTGACGCTGCTCGGCGGCGTCGCGATCGGCTTCGGCCGGCGTCGCTTTGTAGCATAGCCGCCCCCGGCCGTGCC
>DOEZ01000453.1 GCA_003532715.1 Planctomycetaceae bacterium | reverse complement strand
TACGGCACGGCCGACGAGGCGGGCGACGTGGCCAACCGCGTCGTGGCGCTCAAGGACTACCAGCTTGCGAGCCAGACCGAGACGACCGTCGCCGAGTACGAGTACCTGGGCCTGGGCCGCGTGGTCGAGGCCGATCTGCCCGTGCCCGAACTGCGGCTCGATTACGACAGCGGCACGGCCGGCCAANNATAACGCCGACGACAACCTGGGCGGCTTCGACCGGTTCGGCCGCGTGGTCGATCATCGCTGGGAGACCCACGCCGACGTGCCCGTGGCGCGAATCGGCCACGGCTACGACCGCAACGGGAACCGGTTTTATCGGAAAGACTTCGTGGCGGGCGTCGCCGAACTCGATGAATTCTACGACTACGACGATTTGAACCGCGTGACCCAATTACGTCGGGGCGCTGTCGATCTGGAACTGGTGGAATTTCAGTCGGAAACCGAAAAATGGAAGGAATCGTGGACGCTCGACGCTCTGGGCAATTGGGGCTACTACGAGCAGATGGTGGACAACGACGTCACGCAATTAGCCCAGTCGCGAGCCCACAGCAAGGCCAACGAAGTCACCGGTCTCACCGGGGGCAGTTGGGCCACGCCGGCCCACGATCGGGCGGGCAACATGACGACCATCCCGAAGCCTAACACGCCGACCGTCGGTTACACGGTCACCTACGACGCTTGGAATCGCCTATTGAAGCTCGAGGACGGCGAAACCACGGTCGTCATTTATGCATACGACGGCTTGAACCAACGGATTGTCAAGACGCTTGGCAACCCAGCTTCTCCCGATGAAATCCGCCATTTCTACTATAATGACCGGTGGCAGTGCCTTGAGGAGCGGCTTGAGTCGGGCAGCACGCTTTCGGGCTACGCCGACTGCCGGTATGTTTGGGGAGCGCGGTACGTGGACGACTTGATTCTCCGCCAGCGCGACACGAGCAGCCCGAAGGACGGCACGCTCGACGAAACCCTGTACGCCCTTCAGGACGCCAACTATAATGTAGTGGCCCTGGCCCAGCCGAACGGGACGATCGCCCAGCGGTTCATTTACGATGCGTACGGCAAGGTTACGGAACTCAACGCGAATTTCACCCCCTACTCGGGCAGTGGCCTCGCGTGGGAGTATCTTTGTGTCCTTTCGGCAAGCGTGTATGAATCATCGGCGGGGATCTGCTATCGTTGGCTTCCGGGCGAGATTTCCTGGAGGATGATCGATGAGCAAGATCAAGGGCGACGCGTCGGCGAGGCTGGAGAAGGTTCGGCGTCGGTTCGACCAGTGGCGTCGCACGCATCGAGCCCGATCGCGGCTGCCCGAATCGCTGTGGGCCGCGGCGGTCGAGTTGGGGCGTGAATACGGGATCAACCGGACCACCCGGGCGCTGCGGCTGGACTATTACTCGCTCAAGAAGCGTATCGAACGGGCCTTGTCGTCACGGGGCGAAACGGACGCGTCCAAGCGGAGCGACGCCCACGCGCTGAAGCGGGGCGACACGCACCGGTCGACACAGGGCAAAACGGTTCGGCCCGGCGTGCTCCGACGGAAAGCGGCCAGACGCGGTCGGAAGGCGGCCGAACCCGGCTCGCCCGAAGGATCCGCGTCGGCCACGTTCTTGGAGGTGGGATCTCTCTTGTCCGCCCCGGCGGGTGAATGCCTCGTCGAAGTGGAGGACGTCGAGGGAGCGAAGATGCGAGTCCACCTGAAGGGCGTCGAGACGATCGAGCGCGCGATCCCGGAACTGGCCTTGCTGGCGAGGCGTTTCTGGGGTGTTCGCGGATGATCCAATTGACGCCCCAGATGCGACTGGTGGTGGCCGTCGAACCGGCCGATTTCCGCCGGGGAATAGACGGCCTGGCCCGGCTCTGCCGCGACGCGCTGGCCTGCGACCCGATGAGCGGGTGGGTGTTCGTGTTCCGCAACCGGCGGGCCACGTCGCTGAAAATACTGGTTTACGACGGGCAAGGTTTTTGGCTTTGTCAAAAGCGGCTTTCTCGCGGGCATTTTTGCTGGTGGCCGTCCGACAAGCACGTAGCATCAAAAACCTTGGCCGCGCACCAGTTGCAGGTGCTCCTGGCGGCCGGCAACCCCGATCGAGTTCAGGGGGCCCCTCTCTGGCGCCCGGTCGGGTGAAGCCGAAGGACGAGGCCGGCCAAGGGTTTTCAGTGCCCGGGCGTCTGGACGTCGTAAAACTGGTCTTACGCTTTTCGGCCGCTCGCGGTATGGTTTCGCCGTCGACGGTCCGGTCGCGATCCTGATGACCCGGACGGTCCCGGAATGAACCGTGTGTCCGAAAAGGCTTTTCTCGGTTTGCCACGGCGGGTATCATGCGGCAGGCGAATCTCACGATCATGGAGTTGGCCATGGACAAACTGGAAGCCATTCTGCGCCGCGCCGAGGCCAGGCGGTTCACCGAGGACGACTACGAGACGGCCAAAACGGTGCTTCAGTCTTACGTCCAGCTCGTCGCGATGCTCAAGGACGAAAAGACGAAGATGCACCGCCTGCGCAAGATGCTCTTCGGCGCCAGCAGCGAGAAGCTGGACCATCTGCTCGACGGCGAGGTCCAAGCTTCGGCGTCGACGGGTTCCGGCGACACCCCCGAGCCGGAAGACGAGTCCGAATCGACCGAGGAGTCGGCGCCGCAAGAAGACGCCGAGCCGCCGCCCCGCAAGGGCCACGGACGCCACGGGGCCGACGCCTATCACGGCGGCGAAGCGATTTTTGTGCCTCACGAATCCTTGCAGCCGGGCGACAGTTGCCCGGAGTGCGGTAAGGGCACGGTCTACGAGATGCCTCGGCCCGGGGTGCTGATTCGTCTGACGGGCAGCGCGCCGGTGCGGGCCCAGGTCTATCGACTCCAAAAGTTGCGATGCGGCCTGTGCGGCAAGGTTTTTACGGCTCAAACGCCCGCCGGCGCGAACACCGAAAAGCACGACGCGACGGTCGGGAGCATGATTGGCCTGCTGAAATACGGAATGGGGATGCCGTTCAACCGCTTCGAGAGCCTGCAAGGGAGCGTGGGCATTCCCTTGCCGGCCTCGACCCAGTGGGATCTTGTCCACGCCCAGGCCCAAAGAGCCCGGCCGATCTACGACGAGTTGATCCGGCAGGCGGCTGCGGGCGACGTCTTGCATAATGACGACACCACGGTCAAGATCCTGGAGTGGATGGGCAAGAGAGCGAGGCGGGCAGCCTTGGTCGAGCAGGCCGAAGACGCGGTGGACGATTCACGCAAGAAAAAAACGTCGCGCAGCGGCCTGTTCACCTCGGGCGTGGTGTCGACGCGGGAGGGCCGCCGGATCGCGTTGTTTTTTAGCGGCCGTCGGCATGCGGGCGAGAATCTCGCGGAAGTGTTGGCCCGGCGGGCCGAGGAACTGCCTAAGCCGATTCAAATGTGCGATGCACTGTCGCGCAACCTGCCGGGCGAGTTGGAGACGATTCTCGCGAACTGTCTGGCGCATTATCCGGAGTCTAGTGTTATCTGGAGTGGCTTGTCCAATCATGACGGTAGCCGGGTTTTCCTTCAACGCCAAGAGAAAATCGCTCCAGATAATGGCGAACCGGATGGGGCACTGCGCAGTCTAGGATATTATGCGAAAGAGAGTGCCCACAAAGATTCCTCGAGATACCCGCGAACGTCGCGTCATGCGGCAATGGCGGACAAGCGGGTTGGGAGAGAAGTCCCTCGAGACCTACATCACCTGGGTCCGGCGATTTCGTGTTCTCGTTTGCAAGGAAGGGTTAGACGAACTTGAGAGGCTGACCCTCGCGGACGCGACGACCTTCGCGAAGAAATACGTGGGCGCAAATGCCCGCACTGAATGGCCTCGACCTGTTCGCTCATCTTGGCACCTCAACATGCGGTTGTGGGAAGAATCACCATCAAACCCATTGTACCCATTCTCTCGTAAAGGGTGAACAAAAATGCAAGCAGGTTTACTTTGCTGCTGCGAGTTGAAACTTGCAAGCCGACACAAGACCGACGGCCGTTTCTTGTCACAGATGCGTCACAGAACCGCTTGAAAATGCTCCAAAAAGCGTTAAAATATGGAAAGTGTGGAAACCGGGCGTTTTCGCCCGTGACGTTCTAACAGTATACGCGATAACGGGTTGCGACGTTTTCTTCTGGTTCGGAGGCGGGGCCTCCGAAGCCGAAGGTTACAGGTTCGAACCCTGTCGCGAACCGGCCGCCACGGGCGACGACTCCGAATCGGTTATGCCGCCGAGAATCGACGCGGTCTTCTCGGTCTTGACGCCGAAAAGCATTTTTCGCAGCCGGGCGATCGTCGTGGTCTTCTCGCCCACCAGGTAGAAAAGGCCCACGTAGGACTCGATCACCTCGCGGACCGTCGCGAGGTCGTCCTCGGTCAGCTCGTTCGTCTCGACGCGCCGTAGAACTTCTTGGAGCCTGTCCATGTCCAACTCGATGAGGGTCGGTTTCGTTGGCATGAGAATACCACCAACCGCCGTGGAGGAGAATGGCCTCGCCCAAGAAAATGCGCCGAAAAAGCCGAGGGTGCCGTTGTCGAGTCGGAGGTTCGTGTCGTGCGATGGTTTCGCGCCCGCGATTCATTCGCGCGGGTTCACCATAACACGAACCCTCGAAGAACGCCAAGAGCACTTTGCCGCGATTCGTCGCACTGTCGTGGGCTGTCACGCGGAAAGAAACAAGCACGTCAGAAAGCCCGTTTCGCGTCAGCCCACCGGCGAGACCGGTCGCCAGGCCGGCGCAGCTTGCGCCGCGTCCGGGTTGCCGGCCGCCAGGAGCACCTGCAACTGGTGCGCGGCCAGTGTCTTGGTCATCTCGGTCCGGCTGGACGGCCACCAGGAGAAATGCCCGCGAGAAAGACGTTTTTGGCAAAGCCAAAAACCTTGCCCGTCGTAAACGAGTATCTTCAGCGACGTGGCCCGCCGGTTGCGAAACACGAACACCCACCCGCTCATCGGGTCGCACGAGAGCGCTTCCTGGCAGAGTCTCGCCAGGCCGTCGATTCCCCGGCGGAAATCGGCCGGCTCGACGGCTACCACCAGGCGCATCTGAGGCGTCAATTGGATCATCCGCGAACACCCCAAAAAAGCCTCGCCAGCAAGGCCAGTTCCGGGATCGCGCGCTCGATTGTCTCGACGCCCTTCAGGTGGACTCGCATCTTCGCTCCGGCCGTGTCCTCCAGTTCCACGACGCATTCGCCGACCGGGGCGAACGGAAAGGGGCCCACCTCCAGCAGCGCGGCCGACGCGGGGCCTTTGGAATGATCGGCGGCGGATGCCTTCCGACCGCGTCTGGCCACGCTTCGCCCGGGCGTCGCCAGACCGATCGCGCGACCCGGCTTCGGCGAGTCCGTGTCGGCTTGCCTGGACGCGCGCGTTTCATTCCGCCTGGGCAAGCACGGTTCCCCCTGCTGCCGCGAACACGCTTCGACTCGCTTTTTGAGCGAGTAATAGTCCAGTCGCAGCGCCCGGGTGGTCCGGTTGATCCCATGCTCACGCCCCAACTTGACCGCAGCGGCCCACAGCGATTCGGGCAGCCGCGATCGGGCTCGATGCGTGCGACGCCACTGCTCGAACCGACGTCGAACCTTCTCCAGCCTCGCCGACGCGTCGCCCTTGATCTTGCTCATCGATCATCCTCCAGGAAATCTCGCCCGGAAGCCAACGATAGCAGATCGCCGCCGAGGATTCATACACGCTTGCCGGAAGGACACGGAATACCTGTCGGCGGATCCCGCCGCGACGCCCTTCTCCTCCTTGGCCGCCGATCAGGTCGCGGCCCTCCGGTCCCTGCTGCCGGACCTCTGGCTGCGCGAGCATCCCCAGCATCTTCTGACCGAACGCGCCGAGGAGTTGGCCGCCGCCACCGCCCGGCGTCGCCGCCGTCGAGCCACACGCCGCGCCGCCGTCAAGGGGTAAGCCGCCGGCCGGTCGTGATGTTGTTCAGAGGACGGTAACACTTCTGGGGATTGCGGTATGTCGACGAGTTGACCAAGCGCGAGCGCGACTCGAACGGAGACGGCACGCTGGACGAGGTGTGTTGATCGTTCCCGTTTAGTAGCTACTGGAGTCAAAGGGATAACCATCATAATAATTGGACGTATCCCCTTTTTCCGCTTCTCTATTCGTCCTCCCCGCAGCTTGGACCATACTGCATGCTTTCTCAACACCTTCCAGTGACAGCAATCCTTCCTTTGCTTCTTTGCAGTCTGGTGTCAACGACATTGCTTTTCGGAAGGCATCAGCCGCACTATCATAGTTGCCCTGTGCTCGGAGTGCATACCCAATGTTCAGGTATGCCTCTTTCACGTTGTAGCCGATTTCTACTGCTTTTAGATAGCATGACAACGCTCGTGCAAATTCACCCGACCGAGCGAGGTTACACCCTCGAAAAATCCAGAGCCATCCCCGCTCAAAACCCGGATCGTGTTTCGTCGCAGCGGCATAGTGGCGTTCTGCCTCAGCAAACTCACCAATGCTATTGCATGTCTTTCCCATCTGGATATGGACATCAGCCAAAGAGTCATCAGGGGCGAATTCTATCGCTTTGCCGAATGCTGCAATAGCTTCCAATGAAAGTCCCATCCGTCGTAGAACATCACCATACACAAACCAAGCATAACCATCCTCGGGTCGACGCACTACGTACGGACGCAGCAATTCCACTGCTGCCGCAAGGCAGTCGTTACGGTATGCTTGCACGGCACATTCTTTCAACTGTTGCCAAACACATGCATAACACATTGTCTTACATCCACAGTTCGTGTGAATTCATGCCATCTTTCGAGATGGCACTGCTTCCAAATAGCCCATAAGGAGCGTGCGGTATCGGCATTATAGCTCGAAACACTCTTAACCACCTCTGGATTGCGGGCCCTCTGGACCGGGAGGACTGCTTGACGGGTGAGGCACTTGTGACCGTGGAGTCGTAATATGTGAGCGATAGTGTGCACCATCCGGACCGATAAGATGCCAAATGTTCGTTAGCATGTCTCCGGGACCGTAACCTACCGTGTTGTACCAGATGTGCTCGGCTGCCCCGTCAGTGAGGTCATTTAACAAATCTTGAGCGACACCTAGACCCATATCTACTAGAACTGGCCCAGCCACTGGCCCCACCCCTCGTAGGCTGCTCGGAGGACGAACATTGACACCTGGTCGTGATCCTTTTGGGGGAAGGACACTCATGGAACCTTGCCGATTCCGGGGGGGTCTCCGGAATCGGGAGCGACCTTTCAGATGGTTGTCATAATCTTGGTCTGTTTTCCCAGTGGATTCGATACTGCTCTGTTTCGGACGGCGTTTTATCCCATCG
>DOEZ01000383.1 GCA_003532715.1 Planctomycetaceae bacterium | reverse complement strand
GCCGATGCCATGACGATCCGTGCCTTCGTTGGCTATGGGAGAACGAAGCTAGCGCCGGAACAGTGTGATGTCATTGCTCGGGGCATCCATGAGGCGTTCCGCCGTAACAAAACTGAAACTCCGGCTGATCCATCGATGGCCGACTGGGAAGAACTTAACGAGCGTCTGAAGAACTCCAATCGTGATCAGGCAAATCACGTCTTCGAGAAATTGCGGGAGATTGGTTGCGTTGTCACACCCTTGGTGAGCGGTGAGGCGGAGCCATTCACGTTCACGCCCGCAGAAGTCGAACGATTGGCCGAGATGGAGCATGGCCGTTGGAACGCGGAGCGGTTGCTGGACGGCTGGCGATTGGGCTTTCCGAAGGACATCATCCGCAAGATCAGTCCCTACATCGTCCCCTGGGCGGATCTGTCGGAAGATGTCAGAGAATGGGACCGCAAGGCGATGCTGGAAATCCCCACTTTGCTGGCCCAGGTGGGAATGCAGGTTGTACGAAACAAATAATGAATGAAGGTGAGTACGCTTCTCTGAGCGGCGCTGAAGCAGACACCCGGAAGACGCCTGCCGCAATAGACGAAGACCTCTCTGTTACTTTGCAGTGGTAGGTTCGACGGTTCCATTTTATGCTGAACCAAGATAGGTTCTTCAATAATCGCATAACATATCCTTATACATGGACTCCCCTATGCCGACCGTCTGATCAGTATGTGTCAAGTGGCATGCAGAGATAACCACCCGTTCTCAAGCCCCTTGCCAAGACACGGCCGACAAGAGATAAGAGCGTGTGGGTTCCGACTTTCATTTGCTGGTTCTAACGGTGAGGGACAAGACGCCGTGGTTAACTACCCATTTCCCAAGCATACGCGGACACATCAGTTCCTCTTGGGCGGGGCTGTTTGGAGGACGTACTGGCAGTGGCTGACGCTTGCGGCCGTAGCATCGGCGGCGATTGTGCTGGGGTTAATCGGGCTGAACGACTATTTCACCGCCGCCGGAACGCCACGGTCTTACTGGGATCTCTGCTATTTCGTCCTTCATCTGTTCGTGGTGGAGTCGGGCGAGGTCTCAGGGTCGGTGCCTTGGCAACTCACGGTGGCGAGGTTTTTGGCGCCCTTGGTTCCGGCCTGGGCAATTGTCCAAGCCACCGCGATCATTTTCCGCAAACAATTCGACCTATTGCGGCTACGAATGGCGCGTGGCCATGTGGTTATCTGCGGTTTGGGCCAGAGGGGAATGCAATTTGCCAACGACTTCCGACGCCAAGGCTATCGCGTGGTAGGCATTGAGATGGACGGCCAGAACCCTGCCATACACGCTTGCCGAGAACTAGGCGTTCTTGTGCTAATCGGTGACGCCAAGGACGCTTTGCTGCTACACAAGGCCCGCGTGCATTGCGCGAAGTACGTGCTGGCCGTCTGCGACAACGATGGTGCCAATATAGAGATCACTATTCATACGCATCTGTTGGTGCATGCGAAACGGGTGGTCTTGTGTCAGATGGTCAAGTGTTTTGTGCATGTGCTGGATATTCGACTATGCGAGGCCTTTCGCCACCATCGCGTTTTTGCCGATGCAACTGACCGGTTCGAGGCCCATATCTTTAACAGCTACGAGAACAGTGCTCGGCGGTTCCTGGCGGATCATCCCTTGGACCGCCACCAGATCCAAGGCGACAGCCCGCTTGAAGTACGGCTGGCAGTCATCGGTTTCGGATGGATGGGCGACAGCGTGGTGCTCCAGGCTGCTAGAACGGCCCACTACGCCAACGGTAAATGGCTGCGGGTGTTGGTTATCGACCTGGAAGCCGAGAAACGGAAGAAGGATTTCTTTCGAAGATTTCCCCAGTTCGAACAGATTTGCGTGCAAGAGTTCATTGAAGGCGACATCAATGATCAAGAGACCCTGGCACGGGTGTGTGATTGGGTGCGATTTCCGAACACCTTGGCGACAGTTGCAGTCTGCCTGGAAGAGGAATCCCTGGCCCTTTCCTGTGCGCTAGATCTGCAGGCCAAGCTTGATGACAGCCATGTCCCGATCTTCGTTCGTATGAGTGATGATAAGGGCCTTGCAACGGTGTTGGATGCCAGAGATGGTAAGCCGTTCTGGTCCGTTTCTGTCAATCCCTTCGGCATGAATTGTTCTAGTTGTACGATGGGAGTGTTGGTCGACGAAGAATTGGACGAGCTGGCCAAGGCTATCCACCGGAGCTATGTCGAAGAGCAACAAAAGATAGGCACGCCAGCAACCGATCCAGCGATGCAGACCTGGGAACGGCTTGACCATGATCTTCGCGAGTCAAACCGGCAGCAGGCTGATCACATCGCAGTCAAGCTTCGGGCCATTGGCTGCTACAGTTCGTCCACGATCGAAGGCCTGATGCCCGTCGACGAACTTACGGACAATGAAATCGAGCCTCTAGCCAAGATGGAGCATGCCCGGTTCAAAGCCGAGCGATTCTTGGCCGGCTGGACTCTTACTCGTGGTCCCAGAGATGTTGCACGCAGATTCAGCCCGTATCTGGTTTCGTGGGAAGAGTTGTCGGAGAACATCAAAGCATACGACCGCGACTTCGCACGCAGAATTCCGCATTTTCTTGATATGATTGGTCAAAAGGTCTATCGGCAACCAAGCGGTAAGGAGCCCGCGCCAACCGCCCCCGCTGAGAAACAGCCGGGGGGAAACTGAATTGTGAGGATTATCAGGTTCGTGATTCTCTGATTGACAACAAGTTCTGGTATTGGCGTCGGCATGAAGGGTGAACCACCACTGAAAACGTTGCCGTTGAGGGGCAATGGTTCTCATTGCGATTCTGGTGAAACGCGAGCAACTCGTTGCCGCCGTTTGTGCATTACAGGCGTAGCCCGTTGTCACACCTCGACATGGTAACCCCTGGTACAAAGGACTGGGGCAGGTCACTGGTACAACCGTCTGATCGCCGGGTGGTGTCCTGCTTGATGAACGGCCGACTTGGCGCCGTCGTGCCGCCTCTCAGGCAGACGCACATCTCGTTGACTTACGGAGGAAAGACAATAACCAGTGTGAAAGCAGACGCCCCTCCCGGCGAATCCGAAAGACGGATTTGCAGGCAATCCTCCATTGCATCAAACGTAGTGACCTTGCCCCAGGGATGGCTAGCTTTCTTCCACTCGAGGCGTGCCCTCGCGAAATCAACCCCCTCCGGCAGGAAACGAGTTGCACCATAGTTCCTTATAATCTTTGGTCTCTTGGTCTTCCTACGACCTTGCATATACGTACCGCAGGAATGAAAGTTCACTTTCACATTCCGCACGCCATAAGTGTGCCAAAGGTAGATTCCATCGCTCGCGACGATCAAGGTCGTTCCACCTTCGACTTCCACTTGCAACCTTAGTTGAGCCGGCTGGGCGGGGATCTGCGCAAGACGTTCCTGGAGTTTCACCCGCAATTTGCCTCTTTTGGAGATGTCAGCCTCCCTACCGATAGCCCGAAGATACCAGCATTTGGCCCGTTGCTGGTAGTTGGCTCTCTCACTGGGGCCCACATTCTCCGCCAAGGCCCACCACGCATCCCCCAAGGCCAGGCGACCTGTTGTCTCTAACGGCGGCTGCATTTCCTTCTCCGCCAGGGCGCGGAGTCCGGGATTGTCTCCCTTGGCAATCATTGGTAATCCGACGGCCCACGCGTTCTTGGCGAAGCACAAGTACTTGCCGCATTCGACATTGCTGCGAGGATCACTTGGCTCGTCGCGGAGTCTTTCCGCCAGTTTCCAGACGTGACTGTAATATTCCTTTCCTCGGGCAATATCGTCTCGCACAAAAGAAACCTGGTTAGCGAGAAAGTCCGCGCCGAGCAACCCTTCCACAGGGGTGCGGCCGGCGGACGCCGCTATCGTGACCAGTTGTTCCGCACTCGTGTAGTCGTCCATGGCAATGGCATGACGCGCCAATTCAATAGACGTCGCACCGAGCTCAAATCGCGATTTGGGATTAATGGCAGCCCGCTGTACCAGGAGCAAAGTCTCGGCCTTCATGGAGTTGATCTGAAATGGCGTGAAAGCAAACATCTCTTGCATCGAGTCGCATAGCTCGATCGCATTTGAGCACCTTCCCTGCAGGGCGGCGGAGTCTCGAGCCAACTCGAGATACGCGAGTCGATGGGCCGGCTCCTTGGTTTCCTCGCTTTTTTGCACAAGCGCTTTCCAGTCAGGCACGCTGTCCGAATGCGTCTGGGCCTGGGCGACTACGCACTCCTGCCGCACTGCCTCTGCGGCCTTCGTCGCCTCCTCGGCCAACGGCAACGCCAACCGAGTCTTCAACACGGGGACCTCGACTAGGCTGATCGGCGTCACTTCCGAAGAAACAGTCGCTTGTACGGGAACCTCCTGGGACCGCCCCGGTGCCGTCCTGTCGATCAGATGCGGTACGGTGGAAATACAGACGAGGCCAATCGCTACCCCACCAAGACCTGCGATCCATCGCCATGTTCGCGGCCGTGGACGCCCTTGAAGGAGCAAGACCAACTTGTCGATACTCGCGTTGAAAAGGCTATGAGACGGTTCGACGCCTTGGTAGTAAGGCAGTCGCTTGAGGCCCTCGGGCAACGGCTGTGCCGGCCACGCAAAACCTCGTGTTATGACGGGCACGACGTTTTTTCCGGAAGCGATGGCGTGGGCAACCTCCCACCTCAACCAATCCCCTTTGCGAAAGCACCGGTCCAGACTGCCCGGCGTGAGGATGACAATCACATCGGTCGCCGCGTCGATCTCGTGCAGGAGGGACTCGTTGAACTGTCCGCTCCTGAGATCCTCCACATCCATGAACACATCGTATCGTCGCGCCTTGAGGTTGGCGCAAACCAGGCGCGCCATTTCCGCGCCGGTTTCACGGCGGTAACTGATAAAGATGTGTTGTCTTCTTCTTTGTTTCAGCACGGCAACCAGCACTACGGCCGACACCCAGTCAGAAATTCCCGGCTGCCGACTCTCGCTACAACCTTGTCAACGTGTCATCAATTCTTCGAAAGAGCGACTTTCTCGACCAGAGTCTGATCCCAACCGCGACCGGGAGAATCGCGGTTTTCGACTGGTCTGAAAAAAACAAACACAAATGGCTCTCCGCGCCAACGCTCGGACAAACCGCATTGGATTCGGCCGATTCGAGGAGCGTGAGGCCATTAGCGTAAGGTAGCAGCAGTCGGTGGGCTTGCCAATGGGCCAGTACCCCACTGGCGTAGGGGCCACTGCATCCAGCAAGCACGCCTTGTGAGGGTGGTAGTTTTGACTGCGATCGGCCGCGCCGGCGGGCGGAGTGGATTTGGGAAGCCGCTTCCATGCACTTCGCTGGGCATGATGGGGCTTTGGATAGTGGTGCATAAGAGATGATCCCGTGATGAGTGTTGACCCTTGCGAGTCTGGTCGTGTCGCAATCACGTTGCCGCGTTACCCCCACCCTGTCGGAATAACTCTGGGGCTATCTCCCCCGGCAGCGAGAAATCTGGGCGTTTGCTGGCCCTGTCGGTCGTCCTGAATCTTGACACGACCGCTACGTTTCGCAGAATGGAAACTTGACGTACTGAACAATCGTTCGGCGTCCTTGCTTCTCGGCAGGCCCATGCGGGCGAGCCCGACCCGTGCGAGGCTGTTTCTCGCGGCACGGGTCGGCGGTCCTTTGCGCGGCCAATCTCAAGACAAAAAATGGGAGTGGTGAGATGGGTGCTCTTCCGCTGGTCAGCCGTCGGGGTGTATTTCGTCGTGTTTCCAGTTCCGGGCTTTCTCGATTCCAGGATCACAAGCGACTGCATCTGGAGCCGCTTGAAGACCGGCGGATGCTGTCGGAATTGAGCGTCTGCTTCTGGAGCGGTCCCGAGGTAAAGGAGAACGTGATTCAGGCTGGGCCATTTCGGGCGCCGCCCGATGACGACGATCGTCCGGAGGACACGTATCTTACCGTCACCATCGACGTCGGGATGAAGGGATTCGAGCGGTTTGCGACCTGCCGAGGTTCGCTGAAGGTGGAGAATAGCCAATGGGTGTACAGCTGGGATATCCACCAGGGCGAAACGCACAATTTCGTTGTCGATTTGAAATCACTTGATGAAGTGTACGCGCAGTCGGCTGACTTCCAGAAGAAAATGGAGGGACACGTCCTGTACGCGACGAAGGTGGTGATCAAGACTCGAGAGACCGTTGACGGCGCGCATCAGCCTGAGAAGCCGCCGGAGGAGTACTACCTCTGTCGATTCGTCACGGCCCTAAGCGACACGACCCGATTTGGTCTTGTTGGCACGCCGGCGTTGAAGTACGACATGATCCCGTTCGAATTCACGGCATTTGATTCGAGACCAGAATCGAGCTGGACCGCGACAAACACCAAGCTTGTGCAGGTCGTGTCGTCGCAATTCCCAACTCTGACCGTGGAAGGCTCGTCACAGGCTGGGCTACCTTCTCCGTTCAGGGACGCCGGCGGAACTGCCGGAAAGCATTTTATCGAGTACAAGCCGAACGGTGTCGCGTCAGATAGTCACACCGACTCGGGCCGAATCAACATAAACTATGCCAATAAGTCGGTGGGGGAGATTCTGTTGGAGGGCAAGGTCGTCACGCCTCGCAAATGGTCGGTGGACATAGATGCCTTGGCTCAGCAGCTTCAGGATAGCTTCAAGAACGGCCAGGATCCCCGTTTTGGCAAAACGTATTTCGAAGACATGGCGAAAGAGGTCGTCACGAAGGTCCAGTCCAGTTCCCAGTCGTTTTGGTACAACAACGCACAGCATGTTCCCTGGACCGCCAGTCTTCCGGCCAACACCATTCGTGTCACGTTCAGGGACGACGGGAAAGAACCCTACACCGAGATCGTGAGCGCGAATGCCTTCCGATGGAAGTGGCAACAACTCGTGCAATGCCTCGGCAAGATCAACAACATTACACGAGCGCACCTGTTAGAGTATTATCTTCTGGAATCCGGTCTCAAGTTGAATCCAGCTCCCCCAATCACCATGGATGTCAAGTACTTTCGTAATACGGGAGACCCGAACTGCTTTGCAGATGCTACCTACTATTCGGTCGCCGTGGAGAGGCTGGCCAAGAGCCTGATGCACGAATTGGGCCATGCTCATTTTTTTCCGGGTCACATTGTTCCGCGAGTATATGAGGAATCCTCGTCCCTGAAGGACGTTATGCAGCAAGCCTTCTATTTGAACAACACCACATTCCCGCGCCCCTCGTTTGGGGTTCTCGTCTCGGGGCCGTTTCTATTGCTCCTAGTCGGCAGGGGCTGGGATGACAAGAACATCGATGCGGTTTTCGCGAATTCGCAGCAGCCGTCCACGCCGGGAAGTCGATGGCACGATATCAATGACGGTTCGTTGCTCTTTAGTTCAATCTCGGTCACCAAGCCCGGCAGAATCACGCTTACGACCCATGGTGTGACGGGGCCCAACGGAACCGTGTCCAGCGTGGCCTTTTACCGCGAGGCGAACGACCTGGCGGGGCTTCAGACGGGCACCGGCGGGGACTTGCTTCTCTTTGTGGATACCAACGCAACGGACGGCTGGACAACGACGGTGTCGACCGATACACTGCCGCCCGTGGACCATACATTCTATGCCGTGGCTACTGGCGACGATGGAGAAACCAGTACGCCGGTTTCAACAACGGTGACGGTCGAAGACGCCAACGGGAATGGGGTGCTCAAAATCGACATATTCCTCGTTCGAGATGCCTCCAGCTTCGATAGCCTGGGTACTGGAGAGCGAAGCACTCTGCCAACAAACGCGGAATGGATCGACGAGTGGGATTCATTTTGGGTCGAAGTTTGGGTCGGCACGCCTGACACGGATGATATCGGGGTCAGCAGTGTCCAATTGGACCTGATTTATAGCACGGTTTGTTTCACGGCGACGGAAATCGAATATGGAGCGGGGTTTGACGCACTTCGCACGGGAATGATCGATGATGAGGTGGGCATAGTCGATGACTTGGGGGCCGCTACGTTGTCGACGGACGTCGGTGATGATCGTTATGCGTTGCTCGCCCGGGTCCGGTTCGAGTCCAAATCCGGCGACTTGGGCGTGCCGCTTGGGGCCGACAACAAGTACGTCACGCCCGTGGCTAACGGGTTCGGTCGGAGCGACGCTAGAGGAGCACTTGTCGGCAGTGCCCCGGCCCGCGTGGAGTTGGGCGATTTGCCCGCGACCGAACTCTGGCCCGTGATGTACGATCTAGATGACAACGGGCGGGTGGGACCCGGCGACCTCTCGTACTTTGCGGCGGCATACGGCAAACCGGCCGGCGCGCCCGGCGTAACCTACAGTCGTGTCTGCGACTTCGACGGCAATGGTGTAATTGGCCCGGGCGACTTGAGCTACTTTGCCGCCGCGTACAGTCGCAAACACACCGACGCCGACATGCAGTCTTACCCGGGCAATTTTCCCAGTGCATGGCGACAGACAACCGAGCCCACCACGAGCCGGTTGGCGGAACGAGTCAACGCAATCGCCCCAATTGAGAAGGACTCGGTTACGAAGTTGCTCATCCAAACAGCGCCCGAATCCGCGACAGCCGCTCTGGATACAGCCCTGGCCGAAGAGTACGGCCCAGCGATCGAACAACCCAGCCTCCTGAACCGACACGCCGCCTGGTTGAGCATGGTCGCTCGGCGGCAATCGAATCGTCGGGATGGTGGAGACCTGGGCCGAGCCGAGCTGGCCGTGGATCTACTGATGGCGGGTCGGTGAGGATGATGGGGTCGTAATGTCGCGGCCAGGCGAGGTCGGCAAACCAGAACACGGGGCGACGATGCGGACACAACCGGAGCGGTCTGCAGCCATCCTGGCGGCCAACTGGGGCCGTGGCCCGACGACCGAGCAGGGCAACCCTTCGACGGCCGTGCCCGAGCCGGGCGTGCTGGTGTGGCTGGTTCTTGTGGCAGGTGGTCGCTGGCGGCGAGTGAGGTGACGGGTGGTTGTTGTGCCACGTTTTTCGACCGTTACACAGGCCCCGTCCCGCGCCACGGTTTTCAACCGGCGTTTACAGGAATCGATGCGCCGACTGGAATTCCACGCAGCGATTGGCTAACATGGGGGAAGTTGTTGCTCGGAATGTATCCGAGCAGAGCCTATATGGGGAAATCCCGGATTAAGAAAGGTGGATGCCAATGAAACATCAACTAACTATTGCGATGTATATCCTCCTGTTGTTGGTCGGCACCATTGCTGCCGATACATCGGCTTTTGAAATATTGCAGTATCCAGGTGCTATCAATACTTGGCCCGAAGACATCCGCGACGGAGTGATTGTGGGAAGATACCGAGATAATTCCAGCGTTATCCATGGTTTTGTTTATGACGGCTCGACTTATTCCAAATTGGATTTCCCTGGAAGTTCTTATACGACGCTCTCTGGTACTGATGGCACCAACATCGTCGGTGTTTATTTCAATTCAGCAAATCAACAACGGGGCTTCCTTTTCGATGGCAACAGCTTCACAACAATCGCTCCGACCGACACCTCCACTACGCTTTTTAATGGCGCGTGCGCGACCGGCGTCGATGGACAGACGATTGTCGGGAGTTATTACAACTCATTAGGCAAGCCGAATGGCTTCGTATTTGATGGTGCCATTTATTCGACGTTTGGCTTTTCCACGGGAGGAACCTACGCGCCTGAAGATATCGAAGGCAACAATATCGCCGGCTCATGCTTCGGGCAAGGCCCCGAACACGGATTCCTTTATGATGGCGAGACAACTTTAAGCCTATTCTACCCGGCTGACAACACATTGGCTACGCGTGCAACAGCGGTCTCGGGAAACCGAGTCGTAGGCTATTACTACGAAAGTTCGTCACTTGCGAAGCACTCATTCATTTACGAGCAGGGAGATTACAGTATGTATGACGTCCCTGCCTCACTTGGCGAAGACACAGAAATTCGTGGGATCGACGGAGATAAAATCGTTGGGTACTATATAGGAACTTCCGGTGCCTACTATGGCTTTGTAACCACCATCCCGGAGCCATGCACCCTACAGCTTCTGATGACTATTTGCCTATGTTGTCTTATGGTTCGCCGACCAGCGACCTGCATATTAAGTCGCAGATGTGCGTCCCACAGGTAACTTCTTATGTTCGAGCTAGGTGAACTCCTAGTGCCCGAATAAAAGAACTTCAACTTACCGCACACACGAAGCTTTCTCAGACGATTACTGCGACGCTAATCGTCAAGGCAAATATTGCCACGTTGTTTTGGCCTGTTCCCCAAAACCTGATCCATGTGTTATGAGAGTAACCAGAGCCCCGAAGGGGCGAAAGGAGACTCTCGATGAAGCGGAAGGTAGGCAAGCGGCATAGTCCGGAGCAGATTATCCGGAAGCTGCGTGAGGCGGACACGATGCTGGCGGCGAGCGAGAGGCGGGTAATACGCCACGCTTTTCGACCGTTACGCAGGCCCCGTCCCGCGCCACGGCTTTCGACCGGCGTTTACAACGTGGCGGTGCTGGTGGCGGTCGACGTAGGCGCCGACGGTCAATCCCCTGGAGCGGATCATGCGAGAGATCCGACGTCGGACTCGTTTAGTAGGGGCGTTTCCTGATGGGCGTTCCGCGTTAATGCTGGTCGCGGCCAGACTGCGTCACATTGCGGCCACGCATTGGGGGACAAGGCGTTAGCTGGACATGGATCGGCTCAGAGAACAGGAGCAAGAACGGGAACGAGAGCAATGGGAATCAAACACAGAGGCCGAATCGATCGCGTAAAGTTTGCCGTGCTCCCCTAGGGGAGCAGCAGCAGGAAGACTACCAGTTCCAAGAACAACCCCAAAATCAAATGTGCGCAACTTGACAGACACTACCCCGGACAGTGCCACCGTCGTCCGTCTTGCGGCTGACATGCTTGGCCAACCAGGGAGAGCGTGTCGAGTGCTACTACTCGTGTTTCCGCCGCCATCCATGAGCCAATAGACCGAACAGCCCCATGAAGAGCAGAGACAACGATCCTGGCTCGGGCACGACCGATAGCACACCGGTTGCCTCGGTGAAGATGACGAGTCCCCGTGAGGGAACGTCACAAGCCCACACGCCCGGAGCGGTTTCCATTGCGGCGAAGGAGTCGGCGTTGACGAGTATTTCCACGCCGAAATCTTCGCCGAACGTCTCAGTCAGCGTATCCACGGTAACTGCATGCCAGTTGCCCTGGGACGACACATCCGTAAGGTTGAACACGAGCGTGCCATCAAGGTTGATCGCGCCGTCGCCGAGGATCGACGTTGAGGCGCCAGTAGTATTGATGTCCAGTAGTAGCGACCCGGAGTCGGTCAGGGCCAGCAATCCGTCGTGGACCGTCGTGTCGCCAGTGTAGGTATTCGCGCCGCCCAATGTCAGCGTACCCAAGCCGAATTTGTTCAGTCCACCCTCGCCCGAAAGGGCACCGGAGAGTACGACCGCGTAATCGACGGTGTCAACGTTGGCGTCACCACCTTCTCCGGTCAACCTGAAGGGGATCGTCGTGGTGAACGTCTTGCTTGCCCGCACGGTTCCGCCGCCAAAGTTGAACGCGGCGGTTCCGTCGCCGCCGCTCAGCGAAGAGAGAATCAGTGTTCCGCCATCAAAGCTGTAAGTTCCGCTGCTGCCTCCAAGGTAGCCGAGGTACAGGGAGCTGACCGTGTGGGTGCCGCCCGACTGGTTGAAGATTCCCGTGCCGGAGTTGCCCACGTACTCGATTGCGGCGGATAGGGAGCCGCCGGTCAGATTGTAGGTTCCGTTGGCTCCGGAAGCGGCGCCGATGTATAACACGCCGTCCTTGAGATACGACACTCGCTTCTTCACGGTGTTGGTTCCGCCCGATTGCGTGAAAGTCCCTGTTCCATAGTATCCCACTTCCTCATAATTGAACGTCACCTCGCCATCAAGCAGGTTGTAGGTTCCGCAGCCGTCAACGTCTTCACCAAGGTAAAGATAGCCGTGATAGTTCGAAGAAACCGTGGTATTCGAGCCGCCGGACTGGATGAAGGTTCCGTTGCCGGAATCTCCCACCGTTACGCGGAATTGCTGCGACGTTCCACACAACCGGCCGGTGCCGCTGAGGAGGTAGGTGCCGCTACTGCCGGCGTTGGCGCCGAGGACGAGCGAATTGCAGGTGTTCGTGCCGCCGGACTGTCCAAAAAAGCCGACGCCCGAATAGCCTACCGACTCGCCGCCGGTTAGGACGGCCACCGACAATTGGCCCGATCCGCTCAGACTGTAGCTGCCATGGTCGCCGGCGCCGTAACCGAGATAGAGCCAGCCCGAATTCTGGCTGTTGATCGTGTGCGAGATCGTATTCGTGCCGCCGGTCTGCGTGAACGTGCCGGCTCCGCCGTCGCCGACGTACTGCTTGTACACGGTGAGCGATCCGCCGCCGATGCCTGAGACCGCATCGTTCACCGTCAAGAAGCCTTGCCCCAGATTGACGGCGCCGGATTCCGAGACGATGAGGCCTTTGGTCAGATTGATGAAAGCGTAGACGGGATTGACTCCCTCGATCGAATAGTAGCCCGAGGCGACCGTGATCGCCCCCCGGCAGTCCACCAGATCGTTAACCGTCCCCCAGCCACCGAAACCCTTTCCGGCCGGTACCACGACGGTAGTTCCCGCCGTGTGCGTGATGCCGGCCGAGGTGTAGCTTCCGAAACCGGTCAAAGGACCGAACGCCGATGGGAGGGTCAGCAGCGAATTGGCCGCCACATTGACGCTCAGCGCGCCGACGTTTGCCAGCGCGCCGGTCGACAGATCGACGATGCAGCCGCTGCCGACCGACAACGTGGCCGGAGCGTTGCCGCCGTCCAGCGCGCCCTGGTTGACCAGACCGCCGCCGCTGACAGTCAGCACACCCCCATGAAGTTGATACCGGCCGGACGGGCCGATGACCAGGTAGGTGGCCGTGTTCGAACCGCCGGTCTGCTGGAACAGCGCCGTGGCGTCGGCGTCGTATCCGATGAATTGGTAGGCAGCCGACAATTGCCCCGTTCCACTGAGGCAATACGTGCCGTTGCTCCCCGCGTCATAGGCGAGAATGAGGGCTCCTCCCGTACTGGTTCCGCCCGAGTGCGTCAGGGTCCCGGTGCCGGAGTAGCCCACCCACCGCGTGCCGCTCAGCGTGCCGCCGCTCAGATCGTACGTCCCGCTGCTTCCCGCGTTGTAGCCCAGATAGAGGCTGGTCGTGTTACTTCCACCCGATTGACGGAAGCTTCCTGTGCCTGAGTGGCCCACGTGTTCACTCCGACGATCGCCGCTCCAAGACACCGTGCCGTCGCTGAGGGTGTAGGATCCGCTGGCACCGAGATTGTATCCGAGATAAAGGGTGCCAGAAGTCACCGAGGTCGAGATGCTCCCACCAGTCTGATTGAAATCTCCCGTGCCCGAGTAGCCCACATGCAGATCGCCATCGTAGGACCATCGGCCCGTGTTGCTCAAAGCGTAGGTTCCATGACTGCCAGCGTTATATCCCAGGCAGAGTGCGCCCGTGTTAGTTCCCCCTGACTGAACGAAGTGCCCGGTGCCCGAGTGACCGACGTGAGTGGTGCCGGACAACTGGCCATTGCCGCTTAGGGTATACGTGCCGCTGTCACCAGCGTTGTAGCCGAGGTAGAGTTCGCCGCCTTCCGTGGCAATGTTCTTTCCCCCCGTCTGTGTGAACGCTCCGACACCGTCCTTTCCGACATATTGGTTCATCCGGGAAAGTTGTCCGCTGTCCATGCCAGACACGGCGTCGTTAACCGTCAGATTTCCGCCCACCAGGGTAACGCTGCCACTGTTCGATAGAATCAACCCATTGTTCAAGTTGATGAACCCGTCCGTCGCGGCCGTGATGGTTCCTTGGCACGTGACCGGATCATTGATGGAGCCGTAGCCTCCGAACCCCTGTCCGGCCGGGACCACCAGCGCCGTTCCCACGGTATGGGTGAGGCCGGAGGACGTGTAGCTGCCTAGCGCGAATCCGACCGGCAGGATGGTTAACGAATTGGCCCCCATGCTTACCGACGTGGCGCTCATATTGGTCCAGACGCCGGTCGAGAAGTCGAGGATGCAGTTGGCGCCGCTTATCGTCGCGGGGCTCGTTCCCCCATCGAAGCTGCCGTTATTGAGCACTCCGCCGTTGATCTGGAGCGTGCCGCCACTAAGCCGATACTGGCCGCCGGTCCCGATCGATAAGAGCTTCGTCGTGTTCGTGCCTCCGCTCTGTTCGAACAGCGCCGTCGCGCCCGGATCGCGACCAACGTATTCGGCCGACGCTGACAGCTGAGAGCTCCCGCTCATGCGGCATGTACCGCTGGTGCCCGAATGGTAGCCGAGATTGAGAGCACCCGCCTTCCCGGTAATCGTGACGACGCCATCGCCGCTCAAGTCGTACGTGCCGTTGCTGCCGGATTGGTTTCCAATCGTAAGGTTGCTGGCTGACGTGACGGTTCCGCCAGATTGAATGAACGTCCCTACGCCGGTGTAGCCCACTTGTGTACCATATCGGGAGACCGACAATTGGCCGGCCCTCAAGGTATAGGTTCCGCTGCTGCCCGCGTTGTAGCCAAGGTAAAGCGTTTGGGAAACCGCATTGCTTCCGCTGGATTGAACGTACGTGCCGCCGCTCCCCCCGTTGTAGCCCACGTAAAGGTACTCGAGCGAGTTGCTGCCGCCCGACTGCGAGAACGCGCCCGTGCCGGAATAGCCCACGTATTCGCTCGAATCGAGGGCCAACGTGCCGTCGCCTCCGAGAGAGTACGTACCGCTGCCCGTGGCATCGTAGCCCAGGTAGAGGTGGCTATGGATTGAGGTGCTTCCGCCCGTCTGCGTGAAGGCGCCGGTTCCGGATGTGCCCACATAGGCCGCGCCAGCCACCGCCAAACCGCCGGCGGTTACCTGGATCGTTCCGCTGCCTCGGCTATCTCCGACGATAAGCCCGAAGCACGCTGCTCCCAATTCACTGATCGTTGCCGTGCCGCCGTTGTCGATATAGGCATCGATGTTGGAAGTCGGCACGCCGCCATCCCAGTTAGACGCCACTGACCAGTCACCGAGCTGATCGGGCGAGAACACCCACGAAGTGCCCGTCGTAATCGCCGGTAGAGGTGACGCTAGGGAGAGGATCACAATCGTCAAGACCAGAAGGCGACACATGGGGGGTCCTTTCAGAGAAAAAACGACTGACGTGGCGACTGAACACCGACGGCACAGCCCTGCTGCAATCACCGAGCACTCTCCCCGCAGCCTCATGCCTTGTCCCTGCTGCCGATCTGAGAATACCTAGTTTACCAGAGTCTTTCCGAGAAGCAACCCGGGAGCACCTGGAACTCGGGTCGCTCTAAAGCACCTGATCGTGAACGCGGTTCATTCGGATCGAGTGCCAAGAACAGTTGGTTTTTTGACGTTCGGCCGGTTCGCCTACCCGGCGGCCGATTTTCCCGATTTGCCCATTCTGAGATTGTCGTCTCGGAAATCGAAGTGCCGAAAACTCGTGAAAATGAGGCGTGAATGAGAAGCGCTCGGCGACGACCAGAAACACCCACAAGCCGGTTGCGATGGTCCCAAACATACTCCGTGACCTCCGTGTCCCCCGTGGTGAGACTCCCGCTCTCGTCGGCATCGAGGAATTTCAACACCACGTTTCCCTCGGCATCGTAGCCGAAGCCCCAGACGTTCACGCCATCGTCGACCGATTCGAGCCGGTTGTACGCCCCGGGCGTGTAGACGCTGCTCGACGAGCCGACCGTGGCGCTCGTCCGATTGCCGTTGGCACCGTATTGGTACGACTCGTCCACCCCGGCGCCCGTGCCGGTGTAATCGACGTCGGTCAATTGCCCTTGCTGGTCGTAATCGAAGTCGTACGTCTCGGACGACTGCACGTCGTCGACGTCGCGGTCGAGCGCGAGCGTGTCGATCTGCCCGTCGGGCTGGTGCGTGTAGGCGTATTCGACGACGTCTTCGTTGGTGTTGTTGATCTCGTGGACCAGCCCGGCGAGCCAGCCGAGGCTCGGGTCGTAGGTAAAGGTGCTCGTGGCGACCAGGTTCGAGCCGCCCAGGTCGGCGTAGCGCTTGATCGTCGCGAGTTGCCCGGCGTCGGTGTAGGCGAAGTCGGCCCGCTTGTTGGCCACGGGGTTGCTTCCCTCCTCCTCGCTGGCAGTCTGCGTCACTCGCGTCAGCCGGCCGAACGAATCGCGGGCGTATTCGTTGTGGAAGTCGTCCGTCTCGCCGATCACGGCTTGCGTGCCGACCAGGTCGCCCGAGGCGTATTGGTGGGCCAACGTCACGTCGGGCAGCTCCGGGGCGACCGTCAGCCCGGCGAAATCCCAAGCAACGGAGGTCAAATACCCGGCCGCATCGTAGGGATTCGTTGGCCTGACGTGCCGCGCGAGGTCTCTGCCGGCATCACGTTGGCTGCCCTGATGATTCCGCTCAATATCGGCTATGCCCAAGTGGCCGGTTTGCCGCCAGTGGTCGGCTTGTATGCGGCCATCATTCCGCTCGTCGTGTTCGCCCTGTTCACCACGTCGCGGCATGTCGTTGGCGGCCCGGATGCCTCGATCGCCGCCCTGGTGGGAGCAGCCCTGCTGGCCTTCGCCGCGCCCGAGGACCCGCTGCGCGTACAGTATGCCCAGGCGTTGGCCGCCCAGTGCGGCCTGCGTGAAAAAGGCGGCCGCGGAAGCCGCGGCGGCCGAAACGACAACGGCGGCGCAAGGCGCTGCCGCGGCGATTCCGGCCCCCGACCGCTGCAGCCAGACCTGGGCGATGCTCATCAAGCGGGTCTATGAAGTCGATGCCTCGGCTTGCCCTAATTGCGGCGGCCAGATGAAGGTGATCGCCTTCATCGAACCGCCCCAAGGCGTTGTGATCGAAAAGATTCTGCGCCACAACGGCCTCTGGCAGCCCTTCACCCCGCGCCCGCCGCGCAATGGGAAACCGTGCGCGTATCGCGGGCCTTGTGGGAGAAGTACAAAGAATAGACGATTGACATGGACGGCGCCACGGTGGATAATCACCCTTGCGTCCTTCCTGTTTATTGACGCCGTGGCACGCGAGTCGCGTTGTGTTGCGGCGGCACGCCTACAACTCTCTTTTTCTGGAGTCATCTAGCATGCGACGATCCTCTTGCTGCTCGTTGGTCGGATGTGTGGCACTGGGTCTTTTGATTTCAGGAGGCGGCGTTGCCCGGGCCGCGGCGCCGGACGAGTCGGCCCGTGGGGTGATTGAGCGAGTGTTACCCGGAAAGGCCGACCTGTTCGTCTTGGAAACGATTCCCGCCGAAGGAAACCGCGACGTCTTCGAGGTCGAGAGCCGCGACGGCAAGATCGTTGTCCGCGGTTCGACTGGCGTCGCGATCGCGTCGGGCTGCAACTGGTATCTGCGGACCTACTGCCATTGCCAGACGTCTCGGTTCGGCAATCAATTGAACCTCCCGTCGCCGTTGCCGACCGTCGAGAAGAAAGTCCGCGTCGTCACCCCGTTTCCCCATCGCTATTACATCAACTTCTGTGCCTTCACGTACAGCATGGCGTGGTGGGATTGGCCGCAGTGGGAGCAGTTGATCGACTGGATGGCGCTCAACGGCATCAACATGCCGCTGGCTGTGACCGGTCAGGAGGCGATCTGGCAGAAGGTCTATCGCGACATGGGACTGACCGACAAGCAACTCGAAGAGTTCTTCGTGGGCCCCGGTTACCTGCCGTTCGGTTGGATGGGCTGCATGGACGGATTCGGCGGTCCCGTGCCGCAAGACTGGATCGACCGGCACGTCGAACTGCAAAGAAAGATTCTCGCCCGCGAGCGGTCGTTGGGCATGAAGCCGGTGCTTCAGGGCTTCACGGGTCACGCGCCGAAGGCGCTCGAAACGGTCGTCCCCGGCCTGAAGCTCGTCAAGGGAAGCCCCTGGTGCGGATTCCCTTCGACCTATTTCTTCGATCCGCAAGACCCGCAATTCGAGGAGATCGGCCGGCGGTTCATCGAGGAACAGACCAAGATGTTCGGCACCGATCATCTCTACGCCTCCGACACGTTCATCGAGATGGCACCGCCGAGCAACGATCCGAAGTTCCTGAAGGCCATGAGCAAGAGCGTCTACGGGGCGATGGCGGCCGGCGATCCACAGGCCGTTTGGGTCATGCAGGGCTGGCTGTTCTCGAACAGGCCGGAGTTCTGGCTACCGCCGCAGACCGAGGCCCTGTTCAGCGGCGTGGCCGACGACCGCATGATCGTCGTCGACCTGTTCTGCGAGTATCGGCCCACGTGGGAAAAGACCAAGGGCTTCTACGGCAAGCAATGGGGCTGGAATGTCCTGCAGGACTTCGGCGGAACCGTCGATTTGCACGGCGGATTGCCGCGAATGCTCAAGGACTTCCGCAAGGCCATGGCCAGCCCGTATCGCCGCCAGTTGGTTAGCGTCGGCATGGTCAACGAGGCCCTGGGCTACAACCCGGTTGTCAACCAGTTGATCGGCGATCTCGCGTGGCACGGCGACATCGGCGAGTTGGCCGATTGGACACGCGACTTCATCCGCTGCCGCTATGGGCGAACAACAACCGCGGCCGACGAGGCGTGGCAGTTGCTGTTAGCCACCGCCTACAACTGCCCGCGCGACCGCGGGTCGATCATCTGGGAACGTCCGAACCTCGACTATATCGATCCACTGACCACGCGGTTGAAACGCTCCAATCCGGTCGCTTCGCAGGTACCGCCCTATGACAACGCCGAGTTGGCCAAGGCCTGGCGGAAACTGCTCGGTTGTGCTGACGAACTCGGCGGCGAAGATACCTATCGGTTCGACGTGGTTCACGTCGGCCGCCAGACGTTGGGCCATCTGGCCCGGACGTTCTACAACGAGGCGCTCGATGCCTACAAACGCCGCGATCGGGCGGCGATGGCCGNNCGACCCGCCAGGAACTGTTGCTCGGCCCCTGGTTGGCCGACGCCAAACGCTGGGCCACCAATGACGAAGAGCGCCGCTTGTACGAGTGGAATGCGAGAAACATCATCACGTTATGGGGATATCCGCATTCCGGTCTACACGACTACGCCAACAAGATGTGGTCGGGCATGTTGACCGGCTTCTACCTGCCGCGATGGCAGCAGTTCTTCCAATGCCTCGACGACGACCTCGTCGGCAAGAAGCCTTTCGAGAAGACGGCCTTCGACAAGCAGATCATGGCGTGGGAAGACCAGTGGACGCGGCAGACCGACGACTATCCGACGGCGGTCCAGGGCGATTCGGTGGCCGTGGCGCGCGAGCTCTGGACGAAGTACGAAAAGCAGCTTGCCGTTCGCGAAATAAGAGCTGCTAAGTAACCTGCTTCTGGAACCTCAGTAGTTCCAAGTTTCAGAAGAAGCGTTACCGTCCTCTGAACAACATCACGACCGCCCGGCGGCTTACCCCTTGACGGCGGCGCGGCGTGTGGCTCGACGTCGGCGCCCACCCACGGTGTCAGCTTCTTGGCGAGGGATCGTCGGGCATTGGGACTTGCTCAAGGCACATGATACGTGCCAGGAAACGGGAACGCCTCGGCAGCGGCCCGGCGGACGCGCTCGATTACTGCCGAGAGAAAGGCCGCTTCATCCAGGAGTTGCTGGCAAGAAAGAACGGCCATGGTCTTCGTGCCTGGGAGGCGTGACGCTCACATCGCTTGCCATCCTACACGGATTGACAACGCCATGCCCGGCGGCGAAAATACCATAGCGGCCTACGGTTCTTCTCGGGTCAATACGCCTTAGCACTCCGGCCCGCCGATGTCACTGACCGCCGATCATTTAGGCATACTCGGATTGGAGTCGTGTGAATCCGAGGCTCAACTCACGGCCGCCTACCGCCGCGAGATGCTCGAATGGCACCCCGACCGTTTCTGTGGAGATCCCGTGAAGCAGGCGATGGCGACCCAACGCGCTGCGGCGATCAACGGGGCGTTTGAACGGCTGTCTGAACTGCTTGAGTTCGGCCCCTTGCCGCGCTGCGTGCCGTGCTCCAACACGGCCCCGACTTCTCGCCCGCCGCAGGTCCGTCGTAGGCAGCGAGCCTGCCATCGAGCGCCGCCCACCCCGGGGTTTCCCGATCCCGATGTTTGTGAGGTGCTTGTCGAGTCGTCCCACATCATCTCGGCGGGCTACGACCGCGCAACGGGGATACTCTACATCAAGTTCGTGGGCGGCCACGTGTATGCCTACCTCGACGTCCCTGAATCGGTGTTTCTGGACTTCCTCGATGCCGAGTCGCACGGCAGGTTTATGCATGGCTGTGTGTACGGGTATTACGAGTCGGTCTGTTGCTGAAACGAAGCCCGTCCAGTTTCGGCGGTAGTCACTCGACAGGCCGAGAGTCCTTGGTCGCCGACCAGTCGATCCGAACCGGGCTTCTCCTCTTGGCAAGTGAACCCCATGCTACTGCTCGTTTGGCCGGGCGAAGCGACCAAAAGCGGCGACAGGCCATGACAGCCTCTCAGAGGCTCCAAGAAGCCCGCTAAGAGCCTCGCATACTGTGAAGGTTTGGAGTCGATCGGCCAAGACAACGCCCTGTGCGCTCTTTGAGGACCGTCTACGGCCGTGTCACGGCCAGCCAGTTGGTTCTCGGGCTGTTGTATCGCCTGTCTTGCCGTGCTGGCGGCCTTCTCGCCGTCAGCTTGGGATCGGTCTTGGCCGACGAGCCGGCCATTTTGTCCGGCGAGAAAGAGGCTGGATATAAAAAGCGCTATTTCATTGCCAGCGCCCGCCTGACTGTCCCGTGCAACTCCTCGATGGCGGCAACAGCCGCATCGAGCTTGGTTCGGACGCTGGGCGAAAAACTGGTCAGCGAGACGGGCGAACTCTCGTCCGTATCCGGCCGCGTCGGTGGCAGGTTCTTGTACCAGCGCATCCAGCGGATCGACATTGATTCCATCTGCCGCAACCCCTCGTACCTGCTCTGCGGGCGTTTCGGAAGTCGGCCGACACAGTGAAACACACCATCCTTGACGCCCTCCCGATCACCCTGCTTCACGTACCGAGCAAGCCGGTTCGCCGACCACCCCTCCTTGATAACCCGCTTGAGCAGCTTGTTGCGTTCCCGAGGGTTTTTGACTTTCAGGAGCCCGTCGACGTGCATGCGCGAGAGCGGCATTCCATCAGGCAGTCGCAGCTTCAAGAGTTCCGTGAACTTCTCGTGACTGTATTCTGATGCAAACTGTTTGGCCCGATACAGCCGGAAAGGCGGCAGCCGCAGTTCTTCGGCCCTCGCGAGAACAACGCCTTGGCCATAATTGGATCGCTCGGCCTGGGGCAGGCCGGACTTCAGAAGCTTGCAGCCCAGCGAATAATAGTCCCGCAGCTGCTTCAGTGCTTCTTTAATCTCTGCCTGGCTTCGGCGCCGGACGGTCGCACTTCGCTTGGTCGCCATGACGGTGCTTCCTTTCGTGACATTGGAGGATCGGTGGGGACCGCGGGGTCCGTGAAAGCATAGAGTCCAATCGCGCTTATTACAAATCAAGGCACGCGGTCTGGTCAAGCTGTTCGAACGGGAAAGTTCTGGATACGCGGGGTGGGAGAAGCGGGGATGGCCCCGGACGACCAGAATAAGAGGCCCAGTGGGAGCCTATCCTGATCCCTACGCGGCCGGGCGAAGCGGCCATAGGCAACGACAGGGTGTAATAGCCCCTCAGGGGCCCCAAGAAGCTGACTCGCGGCCCCGCACGCTTCGAAGGTCTTTGAGGTCAGGATTCGCCTGAAGGCTCTCAGTCGCTCTTTGCGGGCATCTACGGCGGTGTCACGGCCAGCCAGCTGGTCCTCGGGCTGTTGCGGTGTCCTTCTGGCCCTGTGGGCAGCCCTCGCGCTGTCAGCTTGGTGTCGGTTGACGCCCCAGGGTGTGTGACGTATCGGTGAGGAATCGTATGTCCTTCAGCCGAGAGTAATCCGAGGCGATTCTTACCAGCCTTCTCGGTAGTCGCATCTTCAATCGTGCGACGCCGGACAAAACGTCCGGCGTCGCAAACACGATGTCCCAGCAAAAAAATCCGCTCTCACCCGTCGTTGCTTTCGGCGAGCCGTTCGAAGAAGTCGAGTATGTCGCTGCCCAGACAGTACTTGATTCGCCCGAACTTGATCGTTCGCAATCCAGCTTTTTGCGCTTGACGCATACCCGTTCCGCCCAGACGCAGCCGCCGCCCGGCTTCCTCCAGCGGCATGAGTTCGTCGCGACAAATCGAGTGGGTGTTGACCGTCGCGCGTGCCTGGGATCGTGAAACGGGTGTCCGCTTGGCAGAACCGCTGTTGTCGGTTCCCGAGGATGAAGAAGACATCTGAACCTAGCTCCGTGACTCTTTTGCCATGGGGACTACCATGGCCACAAAGCCATCCAGAGGTCGGTTACAGAACCGAGCCGCGTAGCGAGCCGTCAAAACCGTGACAGCCTGAAATTCTTTTAATCTGCCTTTCTTCTCCTGTCAATAGCGCCTCGGGCACCTATCGTGTCGATTTCCCCCACATGTTTCGGAGTTGACCACTCCAGTGGTTTTTTCCCGCGTGTCGCGTATCGTGAGTGTTGCCAACACTGTTGCCAAACGGCTCGTTTTTTCGCCCATCCTCGAGCGAAGTCAAACTCCATTTTGTTCGACTGTATAGCGATTCTGTAAATTTGAGGTACCGATGAAACGCGCTTTTGAAGACTTAAAATCCCGTGGGCGATAAGCCCGTGCCGGTTCGAGTCCGGCCTCGGCTACTCTTGCTACGCAACGACTTACGTCAATTTTGGCTCGCCTCATTTTCGGCCTCTTCGGGGCGAGTGTTGCCAACAGTGTTGCCAGAGGCCAAGCGGCCGTCCTCTGTTGCCGGGTGGTTGGCCCAGAGGTCGGCCGCCACGTCATCGGCCGACATGCAAGCGTAAAACGTCAAGGTCGTGGTAACGCTTGAATGTCGGGCCAACCGTTGGAGAACCGGGGGCATAACCTTCTTGGCCCATCGGGTGCAGAACGATCGACGGAGGTCATGGGCCGTGCAAAACAGCTTGGTCGGGGTCCGAACCAACCGGCCTTGCTTATCCTTGGTCACCTTCTCCGTTTCACCCACGATGATGCCCGCCTTCCGGCCGACGGCACCTATCACCCGGCCCACTTCGCCACGGGCAGGTATATTGCGGTTGGGGCCGACGATCGGAAACACCTTGCCTTGTCGATCGGCCTCGGGGGTGGCCCCGAGAATCCAAGCCGCGAAGTCCGGCGTGCATGGGCACAACTCGCTCTTGCGGGATTTCTGCCCGATTCCTTGAATCCGGAATGCAGGGTGCTTGCCGTCGGTGTCCAGGACAAACGGCCCATCGTCCCAAGTCAGGAGCAATGCTTCGCCCAGCCGCAACCCCGACAGCCACAAGCCACGCAAGAGCCGTTCCCACTGCGGCGCGTCATGCTTGCGAACCTTGGGCAGGGCCAACAAGAGGCGGTCAAACTCTTCGCCACTAATTGCCCGATGCTTGCCAAGGTAGCCGCCGCCCAGCTTCGGCATTTCGATATGCGGGGCCTTGGCAATCAGCCCTTGACGCTCAGCCCAACGAAAACACGCCTTGAGGTGGCGAAGATGCTTGTGCAACGTCGTTTCCTTGATGCCCTCTTGCCGCGCCTCGGCCTGGTATCGGCTCATTAACCGGGGCGTCACCTTCGTCATGCGGTCGGGACCAACGAGCCGTTCAAAGCTACTCAGTGCTCCACAATATTGTTCTTGGCTGCCTTTAGGCATGGCCGCCAGTTTCTCGGCTTCGACCCGCTCGCGAAATTCGGCCCAGGTCAATTTGCTCGGAGCTTGGTATCGACCGCTTCGGAGTTCGTCTTCCCATTTGCCGGCTTCTTTTGCGGCCTCGGTCGGATCCGAGGTGCCGGCCGAGCGGGCGACGCGTTTCCCCGTAATCGGGTCCGTATAGCGAAGCACCAGGTTCCGACCTGCACCGTAGCTCGACACAGTTACTCTGATTTCTGACATAATTTCTTGTCCTTTCTCGAAAAATTCGAAAGCCGGGCTTTGGAGTTTCCACGTGTTAGCCGGCCGGCCAAGATCGGGCCGGCTTCCAGTAACCCCTCTTTTGGTCTATACTATGGTCTATTCATCCCATTCTATACTCACAGTCCCCATGTGGCATAATAACATCTTGATCCCAGTTGTCCATATTGGTATATTTGTCTTCGAGGGGCACACCAGGCCAATGTAAGATTGGAAATTCTATGCCAGCCAAACGCCGTACACGATCACCGGACACCGCAATCGACGGCGAACGTGGTTTGAAATTTCGTGTAACTGAAGACGAACTTCGCGACATCAAAGTTGCCGCAGCGCTCGGAAGCACGAATGTGTCGCGTTTTGTCCGCCGGGCGGCCGTTGATGCTGCTCGCCAGGTGATCGCGAAGACATACGGAACTTCTGCTCCCGAAAAATAGGGGCGTGTTTTCCACAACAGTGGCTGTTCCGGACACGATGTCCGGCGAGACATTCGAAAAAGCGCTTTTAGAGCGATACCCATGCGGCTAGATCCTGGAACACCGAAGAAAGTAGTCATAAGAACGGCCGCCCACGTCGCAATCATTCCGGCCACCGTGGCGGAGCTTGTCGCGCCGCTATTAACCACCCACGTTCCTCGACTGCGGGACGACAACGGAACGAGGGCGGTCGGCACCGAGATCTGCGCGTACTTCGAGCGCGACAGGGATGGCTCAATATGGACTTCGGCGGGCATCGTGCCTCGCATCCGAAAACACTTGGAGAACAGCGGCTACGTTATCGAGGTCGACGATAGGACGATTTGGACGCAATACGACAACATGGACGATGACTTGTCGCGCAACATCGCTAGTCTTGAGGAGGAAAGCCTCTTCGCCGCCCTGGCATCGCACCCTCGCGGCCAAATCGTCGTAAACAATCAGCGTCAGCTTGCCAAGACGATCGCGCGCGTCGCCTTTTCTTTTCCCACGTTGAACATTTTGGTGGTCGCCCGCAACCTCAACGAGCGCGACCGGCTCCACCGCGCGATCTCCGAGTTGGTGGACGGCAACGTCTGCCGGTGCGATCATGTCAACTGGCGCGCAGCGAGGCTGTTGCTCGCGACACCTTTTTCTTTCGGCGTCTGCGTGCAGCGTGATTGGCACATTGTGATGTTCACAGACGCAACGGTTGCGTTGGGCGAGTGGCAACAGGTCGCCTGCGCTCGGATGAGCGAGTCGCTGCTTTACGGATGCGTTGGACCGAGCCACGCCGTCGGCCCGCGTGGATGCCTGGAACTGGAAAGCATTCTAGGGCCGACGATCTTCGAATGGCCGGGACCGCGAGGCCGGTTGGCCAGTGTCAAGGTGTCCCTCGTGTCGACGACGCACGGCATCACCAACAGCGGTCTCGATCTTGCAACAAAGCGGCAGCACATCTGGCGGAACGCCCCCCGGAACGACTCGATCACCAACATCGCGGATGCCGTGGTTCGAGCCGACAACCAATCGCTGGAGCAGCAGGGTGTGCCGGTGGACCCGGAGTGGTTTGACGGCGAGAAAAGGCCGACGATCTCCATATTGGTGGAATCGACCGAGCACGCCGGAGAACTGTCGAAGCGTCTGCCCGGGTGGCGAATCAAGCATGATGTTCCACGCGACGATTTCGACGCAGATGAGTCGACTGATTTCAGCGTTGCGTTGGGGGACCTTACCATTACGACAGTCACACGCGCCCACCGCTGCGGCATCGACACGGACATCATCCTTCGTGCCGATGGCGGCGTCGAGTGGCCGATCGGAGCCGAGCGCTTTCCTCGGTGTGCCAGATACGAGGGTGACGCTGTCAGCATCATTGACTTCATCGGGCACGAGGAGACCGCGGAGCGGCTTCGTCGACGTGAAGCCGTGTACAGCGCCCAAGGATGGTCGGTGAGCGTCGGCAAGCCGTCGGCGGGCTGTCAGCAGTCAGCACCGTCGAAAGAAGGCACCTTGAGGAAGACTGCTCACAAGAAACGAGCCAAATTCAAAAGAACGCGGAAAACGAAGAATGCCGTTGCTTCCGACGGCTGTCGCAAATAAGCGGAGCGTCTTCCGCGATTGAAAGGATATCATAATGTCTCTTTGTCTGGGCCGGTTGCAGGACACTAAATTTGCAGCCGGCGTTCGTGCCCGCCAAGAACCCGTGGATGCCCACAGCGGCACCTACACGGACTTCCTACGCCGACACGAACGAGCTGCCAACAAGGCTATCCAAGAAGGTCCACACGCAGTCAAGGCAATGCTGCCGCAGCTGGTGGACCGGATAGCCGATTCGCGCAACCTCCGTGCAGCCTGGGACCACCTCGCGCGACACGGAGGCGCAACGCCAGGACCCAACGGCATCACATACCGTGACGTCGAGGGATCCGAAATCTGGGAGCTGATGCGTACACTCGGCCGATCGATACGGGAAGGCACGTACCAACCCGGACCGACCCGCCAGCTACGCATCTCCAAGGGACCAGATCGCGGATACCGAACCCTGACGCTGCATAACATCGAGGATCGAGTCGTCCAACGAGCGATCGTCCAAATCGTACAGCCGATACTCGACTACCGATTTGACGAGCACTCGTACGGATTCAGACCCAACCGCGGAAGACTCAACGCGCTGGCGACCGCCGTAGCGGAAAGTCAACGCGGACGGACCACCTGGATCACGGAGGACATTAAGACCGCGTTCGACCGAGTGCCGCATGGACGTCTTCAGGATGTCCTACAGAAGCGGCTACCGGATCAGCGGCTGATGGACCTCATGGGAACGATCAACAGCAACAGGCAGAAACGGGGAATCCCACAAGGCTCCCCGCTGGCGCCACTGCTGCTGAACCTGTACTTGGACTACCACCTCGATCGGGTCTGGAGGAAACGATCCCCGGACCAACCGCTGCTGCGTTACGCGGATGACCTGCTCATCCCATGCAAGACGCGGCAGGAAGCAACAGAAGCCCGGAAACGACTGGAACGCACCCTGACCCCCACCGGAATGCTCCTAAAGGGAACACCCGACACGGCGATCAGGGACCTGAGCGACGGCGACGAAGCCGAATGGCTCGGGTACGCTGTCCGACTCGAAGAAGATGGGCTTCGCATCCATGTAACGGAAGACGCGTGGTGGGAACTCCGTGAGCGACTAGCTTTGGCGCACACGGAGGAACTTGCACCGCTACGAATCGTATCCGTCCTGAGCGGATGGGTCGATCAATTCGGTCCTTGTCTTCCACATACGGATGTTGCTGCGGTTTATGCGCGAATTAAGGAGGAAGCTGGGAAACTGGCTTTCGATGAGATACCAGGGGAAGCGGACGTCCGGGAACGGATCCATCGCGCGTATGAGCGATGGGAAGTGCTTCGCGGACGTGCCAAGGGTTCCTTTACGGGTCTTGTTACGGATGGCGGCTCCGCCTGCCTGTCGACAGCGACGAAGCGTCGCAACGGCGAG
>DOEZ01000505.1 GCA_003532715.1 Planctomycetaceae bacterium | reverse complement strand
CGGTGATCCACCAGCGGACGATCGCGCCCGGACCTTCGGCGTCCATCATCACCCACTCCGTGCGTCCGTCGTTCGTTTCCTCGCGGACGAAGAACGACGTGTCGTTGTTGGCAAACCAGCCGGGTTTATCGGGGGCGGTCGACGCCGGATCGTAGCTGCTGAACTGCTTGACGGTGTAAGCCGGATCGGGGAACCGAGCCAGCGCGGCCCGGTCGGTCATCTCGTCGAGCAACGAGCTCAGACTCACGTCCGCGGCCGTCGCGACGGTCTGCATCACGCCGACGCACAGCGCGACCGTCATGAAAAAACGTCTCGTCAACATAACACGCTCCTCAAATGAAACAGGAAGGGGTGGATTGTCACAACAACGGGCACTATCGATTCGCCCGATCGCCATGTCGCGAGGATGGGCTATCGGGCCGGCACGATTTCGATTCTATCGAGACCTACCATATAGGCTTTGGCGGCCTGGTCGTTCGCGCCGACGATCTCGATCGTCAACACGTGCTCCTTCTTGCCGAAATCGAAAGGTCCCAACGTGATCGGCTCGGCCGGTTGCACCACGGGATCGTAGAAATCGACCGGTTCGCCGACCTTCTTGCCGTCGACGTGGAATTGCACGACGGCATAGTCGGGCGCCTTGGTCATCGCGAGTTTGACAACGTATTTGCCCGGCTTCTCGACCGCCAGGGCCAGATCGAGTTGGTTGCCCGGTTTGGCGCGTTGCCACCAAAGCTGGTCGTCGTCGAGCCACTTGCCCGGTCCAAAGACATGCACGTTCTGAATCTCGACGGTGCCGGCCGTTCGCCGCAACACCTTGAACCCGGGGATGACGACCTCGGTGTCGTACTTGACCGGCTGCTTGGCTTCCTCGGGCATCGGGCCCACGGTGGCCCTCGCGCCGGGGCGCCCGTACCAATAGGTCGTGGCCGCGTAATCGACGTGCGTCCTGGCCGCGTGCCACACCTCCATGTCGAAGCGAAATGACTTGTCGAAGGGAACGGCATCGAGCAGCCGGACTCGCGTGTTCGTCACATTGCCGTAATTGCCCGGACCTTCGGCGCGCGGCTGGCCGTGGAATGGCGACTCGAAGAATTCGGGCGTACACCAGGCGTACCCGTAGTAGTCCTCGCTGCCGGTGCCGAAATGCGACGGAAACGTCTCGCCGTCGACGTAGATCTTCTCGTCGCCTTCGCCCCACCAAGCGAACGCCCGATTGAGCAAGACGAGCGTGTCGCCGACGAACACGCCTTGGCCGTCGACGGTCACGTAGTTCCAGTCGAACGCTCCGTCCTCCAGATTGCCTGTCTCCATCTTGCGCTGCTGCCGCCAAGTCGCATGAAAATACATCGAGCGATCGTCCCACGTCCACGGACAGGTCGTGACCGACACGGCGGCCTTGACCGCCTGATCCCCCACGTTCTTCAAGGCCAACTGGCAGTCCTTTTCGAACGGCATGACCCACCAGCAGGTCATCGTGCCGTCCTCGTCGACTTTTCGATACCAGCCCTTGTAGGGATTCACGCCGACGCCGCCGCCGAAGAAATCGCCCACCGGGCACCACACCGTTTGCTCGCCGTCGAATTCCATGACGAGAACCGTCGAACGTAGCGCCTGGACCGGATCCTTCGCGCCGAGCTTGACCGAAAGACGGCAAATCGCGCCGGAATGCGGGAGGCTGATTCCCCGCGATTGTCCCGGCCCAATGTCGAGGACTCCTTCGAGCGTTTCGAGTTTCGTTGCCGGCTCGGGCATGACCGACGCGGGATCGAGCAGCGTCTTTTGCAGCGTGGCGATCTGGTCCTTCGCGGCATCCAGCCCGGCCATGCTGAAGCTCTCGACCATCGTTCCGGGCGCGTAGGTCCGATAGTTGATCTGGTAGTAAAGCAGATCCTCGCCCTTGAAGCTCTTGTGGAAATTCCGATCGAACGTGACCTTGCAGCGCTTCGCGTAGGGGATCGGCAGGTAGAGGTTGCGACCATTGGCTCGAACTTCGGAAAGCGGCGGGCCGACCAAGGCCGCGCCGCCGACAAGTTCGCCCACATTGGCCTCGATCACCGGTTTGTCGGCCCCGTCGAGATAGACGCGGATCGTTCCTTCGTACTTGCCCGAGGTGACCCACCAGCGGACAATCGCGCCGGGTCCCTCGGCGTCCATCATGACCCATTCGGTCCGCCCGTTGACTTTCTCCGAGCGGACATACTGCGAGTGATCGCCGTTGGCAAACCAGCCCGGACGGTCGGGGGCGACCGATCGCGGGTCATAACTACTGGCCTGCTTGCAGGTGTAGGCCGGCTCGGGAAGCCGCGCGAGGGCGGCCCGATCGGTCATTTCGTCGAGCAGCGTCGGAAGACTCACTTCGGCGGCCGTCGCCGTCTGAACGGCGGCGATGCACAGGCTGATCGCGATGAAACAGCATCTTGTCCACATGGCTTTCTCCCGTCTATCGCCAGTTTCACTCGACGATGCCAGCCGGCTTGGTGTTGTACTTGACCGGCTGCGTCGCTTCCTCGGGCATGGGACCGACGGTCGCTTTCGCGCTGGGCCGGCCGTACCAATAGGTCGTCGCCGCATAATCGACCGTCGTCTTGCGCGAGTGCCACACTTCTATGTCGAAGCGGAACGACTTCTCGAACGGAATCCCGTCCAAGAGCCGCACGCGCGTGTTGGTCACGTTGCCGTGGTTCCTCGGTCCCTCGGCTCGCGGTTGGGCGTGAAACGGCGCTTCGAAGTACTGCGGCATGCACCAGGCGTAGCCGTAATAGTCCTCGCTCCCCGTGCCGAAGTGCGAGGGAAACGTCTCGCCGTCGACGTAGATCTTCTCGTCGCCCTCGCCCCACCAACGGTTCGAGCGATTCAAAAGCGTGAGAGTGTCGCCGACGAAGACTCCCTTGCCCTGGGCCGTCAGGTAGTTCCAGTCGAAATGAGGCGACTGCGTCTTCATGTCGCGCTGCTGCCGCCAAGTCGTGCGGAAGTGCATCGAGCGGTCGTCCCACGTCCATGGGCACGTCGCGATCGAGCCCGTGGCCTCGACGGTTTGTTCACCCAAGTTCTCGAGCGACAGCTTGGCCTGCTTCGCGAACGGCATGACCCACCAGCAGGTCATCGTGCCGTCGGCCTCGACCTGTCGATACCACCCTTTGTACTTATTCACGCCCACGCCCGAGCCGAAGAAATCACCGACCGGGCACCACACGGTTTGCTCGCCGTCGAATTCCATGACCAGGATCGTGGAACGCAAGGCCTGCACGGGATCTTCGGCATCGAGCTTGACGGTCAGCCGGCACACCGCGCCCGGCCCATCGAGCACCGTCGACTTCGTCTCGCCCGCCTCGATGGTTGCTTTCGGCTCGACGACCGACGCGTCTTCGGGCATGACCGACGCCGGATCGAGCAGCGTGTCTTGCAGCTTGGCAATCTGGTCCTTCGCCGCTTCCAGGCCGGTCTTGCTGAAACTCTCGACCGACGTGCCCGGCGCGTAGGTCCGATAGTTGATCTGGTAATAGAGCAAATGATCGCGATTCTTGGTGAGTTGGAAGTTCTGGTCGAAGGTCACCTTGCACTGCTTGGCATAGGGAATCGGCAGATAGAGATTGCGGCCCCTGGCCCGTTCCTCGGACAGAGGCGGTCCGACGAGGGCCTCGCCGCCGATCAACTCGTTCACCCTCGCTTCGACAACGGGTTCTTTCGCGCCGTCGATGTAAATGCGAACCGTGCCGTCGTAGGCGAAGCCGGTAATCCACCAACGGACGATCGCGCCCGGACCCTCGGCGTCCAACATGACCCATTCCGTCCGTCCGTTGTTCGTTTCCTCGCGGACGAAGAAGGAACGATCGTTGTTGGCGAACCAACCCGGCTTGTCCGGACTGGTCGACGCCGGATCGTAGCTGCTGAACTGCTTAACGGTGTAAGCCGGGTCGGGGAACCGGGCCAGCGCGGCCCGATCGGTCATCTCGTCGAGCAGCGAACTCAGACTCACGTCCGCGGCCGTCGCGGCGGCCTGCATAATACCGACACACGCAACGATCGCCATGACACAATTTCTCATCAACATAACTCGTTCCCATAAACACGTGGAAAGGGGTGGGGTATCCAAACAATCGGCCCCTTCTCTTCGCCATACTCACGGTCTCGAACCGCCTCACTTCGTATGATATCGCACCGGTTGACTCGCCTCGTCGGGCATGGGACCTGTCGCGGCCTTCGCGCCGGGCCGTCCGTACCAATACGTCGCCGCCGCGTAATCGACCGTGGTCTTCGCGATGTGCCAGACCTCCATGTCGAATTGGAACGATTCCGAGAAGGGAATCGCATCCAACAGACGCACCCGCGTGTTCGTGACGTTGCCTCGCTGTTTCGGCCCTTCGGCTCGCGGCTGCGCGTGGAAGGGCGCGTCGAAAAACGTCGGCATTCCCCAGGCATAACCGTAGTAGTCCTCGGTGCCGGTGCCGAAGTGCGAGGGAAACGCCTCGCCGTCAACAAAGATCTTCTCGTCGCCTTCGCCCCACCATGTCTCCGAGCGATTCACCAGGGCCAGCGTATCGCCGACAAAAACGCCCTTGCCCCGCGCGGTCAAGTAGCTCCAGTCGAAATGCGGCTCCTTGGTCTTCATGTCGCGCTGCTGCCGCCAGTTCGCGTGAAAATGCATCGAGCGATCGTCCCACGACCAGTCGCGCGTCGCGACCGAAACGGCCCCTTCGACGACCTGATTGCCCAGATTCCTCAGCGACAGCTTGCACTCCTTCTCGAACGGCATGATCCACCGACACGTCATCGTGCCGTCCTGGTCAACTCGGCGATACCAATCCTTGTAGGGATTCACGCCGACGCCGCTGCCAAAAAAATCGCCCACGGGGCACCAAACGGTTTGCTCGCCGTCGAACTCGACCACCAAGACGGTCGATCGCAGGGCCTGGACCGGATCGTTCGCGTCGAGCCTGACGGACAACTCGCAAATCGCGCCGGGCTTGTCGAATCCGATTTCCGCCGCTTGTCCTGGCTCGATTCGCACTCTTCGATCAATCACGCTCGGAGTCTCGGGCAGGGGCGGATCTGGATCGAGTAGCGTCTCTCCGATCGCCGCGAGGCGATCCTTCGCCGCTTCCAATCCAGCCCGGCTGAAGGTCTCGACCGGTGTGCCGGGCGGATAGGTTCGATAGTTGATCTGGTAGAACAGCCGATCCTCGCGGTTCTTTGTTTCGTAGAAGTTCCGGTCAAAGGTCACTTTGCAGCGTTTGGCGTAGGGGATGGGCAGGTAGAGGTTCCGTCCTCCCGCGCGTTCGGCCGAGAGCGGTTCGCCGACCAGCCCGTCGCCGCCGACCAACTGGTCGGCTCGCATTTCGAACTGGGGCTCCTTGGCGTCGTCGAGGTAGATGCGGATCGACCCTTTGAACTTCCGCCCGGTGATCCACCAGCGGACGATCGC
>DOEZ01000552.1 GCA_003532715.1 Planctomycetaceae bacterium | reverse complement strand
AAAGAATGGAGGTGCCCAAGTCAGTGCTTCAAACGTAAACGTGCCGTTGAGAAGAAGAGCATACTTCGCCTCTCGCGTTCCAGTGATGTCTCCATAAGCCGGTTTACATGATCTTCTCCGTGGATGCCTTGCTGCCAGCGCGATGCACACGCCTTGTGTGATATCGAAAACATTCTCGTCGGCTTCCCCAGTGTCAGTGCGGTCGCGACGTTTCGAGGAACCATGAAGGTCAAGAATGCCGAACGGTGAGAATGTTTCGGCGAGATTGTGCCGCATTCCACGGAAAGTCGGACCATCGAGGTAGCTGTTGTCGGTGATGAATCCCCAAACACCTGCGTCAGACCTTTCAAGGCATTCCTGAGCAAACGCTGTGAATTTCACGTAATCGTTTTGCAGCCAAAGCTTCACCTCTTCGAGACGTTTGCCGCAGATAGAGCGGTATCGGTCAACCAACCCTTGTGCGTGTTCGGACATGTTCACGGAAACACCCGAATATGGCGGATTGCCGACGACGACGGTAAAACACTGGTTGCGTTTGACGGCGTTGACGGCTTGGGCTTCGTGTGCGAGCGCAGGGCACCAGTCGGCAAATGTCATTTGCCGGTCTCGTGGAGGCGGCGGTTCCAGTGCGTTGGTCAGGTAGACCCTGGCCCGCTCGTCGCTTCCGAACCGATAGCCCGTCTCGGCCAGTTTCAGGCCGATCTTCATGTGGGCGATGGCGTAGGGGGCCATCAGCAACTCGTAGCCGTGCAATCGCGGCAGGAGGTGTTTCGGCACGTAGTCGTTCCAGAGCGTCTCGATCTTCTTTTCGCCATGGCCCTCGCGTCGCCACTTCTTCACCAGCGTCCGGTGGATCACGTCGATCACCTCGACCAAAAACGTGGCCGTCCCGGTCGCCGGATCGAGAATGCAAACAAACGGGTCGTCCGGCGAAACCCCCTCGGGAATCACAAAAGTAGATGCGGCATCCTGCCGCATTGCCTCTGTCGACGTCGTTTCATCCGCTAAGGCCGTTGTCGGTTCGCTAACGCGGCTGGAAGCCGCGTCTACGGGTGGCGTCGCGGCCCGCGCCGCCATTTCGCACCACGTCGTCGTGTCGGCCAGCCCGTCGACCAGGCCGAATTCGGTTTGCAGAAGTTCGTGGACCGAACGTACGATGTACGACACGACCGGCTTGGGCGTGTAGAACACGCCCCGCTGCATCCGCTTTTTGGCGTCGTATTCCTTCAGGAATAACTCGTAGAAGTGGATGACCGGGTCTTCCTCCGGCTTCTCGTCGCCGAAATTCCGGAGCACCGCCTCCATGTTGGCCGCGCGGAGCATATCGACCACGTCGTTGATGCCCAGTTCATCAAAATCGAGCGCGTCGCCGTTGGCCGTGCGCCGGCGTCCGCCCAGGTTGAGGAACGTTTCCAACAACTCGCGGAGAAACGGGCTCGTCTTCGACGCCATCAGGGCGAGGTCGTCGGCCACCAGCGCGCCCGACGCTCGCGAGATCGACGCCGAGAGCAGCCCGTAAGCGATCGTCTGCGCGTACATGTCGGCGAAGTCGTCCTCGTCCAGATCGTGAATGAGCGACTCTTGAAACGCCTTCATCAGCTTGCGGAGTTTGCCTTTCTGAGTTTCGACGCTCAGCGCGGCATTGATCTTCTTACGAATTTTCCGCGCCAAGTCGGCCAGGGCAATCGCCAGGTCGTGGGCCGTGGTAATCACCTCGCGGTGGCGGAGCGTGAACGCCGCCGACCAGCCGTCGCGCCACGCCGCGACGTCTTCCTCATCGGCCGGCCAACGCAACTTGTCGTGTAACTCCTGGTGGACGTGGTCGAGGTGCAAGCCCGTGTCGTCGCCGTCCCAGCCAAGCACTTTGAGGGTAGCCAGATTTCCCAGTTGCGAGTCTTCGGAGAAATGCGCCAGGCTGATCTGGCGGTCGTCGCCTTCGCCGAAGGCCGAGATAAACAATAAATCGTGCAGGTTCCACGCCGGACGTTCGGCCTTGTTGGCCGATGCCCGCTTCCTGAACACCAGTTGCCCGAGGATGCGCCGCAAGGCGACGACCGGCAAACGCTTGGGCTCGAACTTGACGAAGAAAATTCCCCACGGCTGATTGCCGGTCAACGGCCGAAGCTGCTTGATCGACTCGATCTTGGCCGCCGTTTTCGCGTCGATGCCCAGTTCCTCGGGCTCGTAGTCGAATACGAGATCATCAAACGAGTCCGATTCGACCGGCCAGTCGAGTTCGTCGCGGAGATACTTCACCAGCGAGGGGAACGACCTAATTTGCCGAAGTTGTTCACGATGGTCGGTAGGCATGACGACTCCCCTTGACCTTAATTCAGTTCCATCCAGGCCCTCAGAATCGGCTTGACGCCGATCGGGGCTTGGACCTTCTTCAAATAGGTGTTCTTGATGTGCTTCTCGACCGCGGCGCGGACCTCGGCCAGGGTCGCTTGCTCGATCAGGCAGCGGCGGGGCGTGTCGGGCGTCGAACGGACGCACTCGACAATCTCCGTCGCCTCTTCCAAAACCTTCTCGGTCGCCATGTCGTACAAATACCATTGCACGTCGCCCGCCTCGATCGACCACGTCTCTTCCTCGGCCGTTTGCTGGTGGTCGGCCCTGGCCGGACGAGCGTAGCAGAAAAACACGGCCCGGACGCCGGGCGTCAGGTTCTCCTTGCCGCTGAAGACGCGGTTGGGCATCGCCTCGAGTCGCTGCTCCAAGTCCGGGTGATCCTTCAAAAGCCGCTCCAATTCGAGCTGCATCTTCTCGACCGCCGAAACGTTCCCTTCGTACGCCTCGTTGAAGTTCTTCAGGTCGTTGTAGTCGTCCTCCGGCTTCAACAGCTTCTTCCCCTCGATGCCGAACGTCTTCGAGATGCGCAACGTCTTCTTCGACACCTTGCCGTACAGTTGCAGCAAATCGTCCAATTCGTCGGGCGGCAGGAAGTTCCAATAGGCGACGCTCCCGCGCAGCTTGGCCCGGTCGGGATGGTCGGCCGCGATCCGCGCTTCGGTGCCGGGGTCCATCCGCCGGTCGATGCGGCCGATCCGTTGCATCAGCCGCACCGGGTTCCAGTGCAAATCGTAGTTGATCAGCCGCGTCGCGTCCTGCAGGTTCAAACCTTCCGACAACACGTCGGTCGAGATCAACACGCGAATCTCGTCGAGTCCGTCGGCAGCCAATTCGGCGCTCGACGAATCGTTGTAATACGGCGCGAAGCGGCGGATGATCTCGCCCCGGTCGGCCTTCGTCGCGCTGTCGATTTCGGCCACGCCCGCGATCCCTTCCGCCTCCAACTGCTTCTTCAGATAGCGGGCCGTCGTCATGAACTCGGTGAAGATCAGAACCTTGTGTTCTTTCAGGACCGGATCGCCGGCGAGCAGTTTGACCAACGCGCGGAGCTTCTTGTCTTGCGACGGCTTGAAGTCCTTCAGTTCGTTCAAAAACAGGGCGATTTGGTCGAGATCGAGCAGCGTTTCGTTGATAATCTCGCCGATGTCGAATTTGTCGCGGTCGAGTTTCTCGATGGCGTCGAGCATTTCGTCGGAGATCACGTCCTCTTCGGCTTCTTCCTCGCCCTCGTCGCCGAAGAGTTCGTGCTGTCGCTCGATGGCGAATTTGGTCAAGTCCTTGTGTTGGAGCTTCCAACGCTCCAGGCGGTTCTTTTCGCCCGCCGTCTCGGCGTGCTTTTCGACCCAGGCCAGCAGTTTGTAGAACAACGCCCAGCACGACGACTCGAACGACTCGGCCGAACTCTCGAACCGTTTCAGAAAGCCGGTGCGGATGAGCGAAACGACCTGCTTGCGGCGGCCTTCGGTCAATGGGTCGATCGAGGTGTCGTCGCCCTTGTAATACGCATACGGGTAGTAGATGGGCAGCGCGAACAGCGGCTTGTCCTTGTGAAAAGCGTCTTCCACCATCTTGAGCAGCTTCCCGTAGGTCTGTTTGACCGAATAGGGCGCGACCTTGGGATCGCTTCGCGCGGGGAAGAGGACTTGTCCGGCGTCGTCGATGCCGAGGCTTTCCTTGACGTAGGCGCGGCTCCGTTGGATCACCAGCGATTTGAACAGGTCGTCCTGGCTCAAGACCTGCTCGGCTTCCGCCAGGTTGGTGTCGAGTGCCGCGTCGTCGGTCGTCTTGCCCGCAATCGCCCGTTCGAGCGCCTTCTCCATCTTGCGAAAATGGCCCGGCAACGAGTGGATGCCCAACGGGGCGTCCTTGAAGTAGTCGGCCTCGCGCCGCGAGAACAGCTCGATCATGTGCTGCAAGTCGGTCAGTCGGTTGTTCACCGGCGTGGCCGTCAACAGGAACATCTGTTTGCCCTCGGCAATGTCGAACAATTTCCAATAGCGCGACTTCCGCTCGTCCTCGCTCTCGGCTCGCGTTCCCGTGTTGCGGAAGTGGTGCGCCTCGTCGATGACGATCGCGTGGGCCCGCTGGAGCACGCTTTCGAGGAACTCCGGATACTCGCCGCCCCGCAGAAGGTCGGTATGGTTGAATATCTCCAGATTGTTGAACTTGCCGAAGAGTTGCGGGAGGTAGCGTTTGAGCTTGGCTTCCCAGACCGGTTTGCGGGCCGATTTGGGGACGAACAGGGCCACGTTCTTTCGGTCGTGCAACACCAATCGCTCGATAAGCATCAGCCCGATGAACGTCTTGCCCAAGCCGACGCCGTCGCACAAAAACGCGCCGCCGTGGCGAGTCGCCCGCTTAATCAGGCCGTGGTAGCCGTCGCGCTGGTAAGGGGCGAGGATGGGATAGAATCGCGACACGTCGCGTTCCCACTCGGTGCTCGTCAT
>DOEZ01000418.1 GCA_003532715.1 Planctomycetaceae bacterium | reverse complement strand
GCAAGTCTTGCCGTAGAATTCACGTTTGTCCGACAAGGCTCGCCGCAATCGCCCCACCCCATCTATTGCGCTGCCTTCCGCAACAAATACTACTTGTGGAGCACCTGCTCGACGCGCCAGTCCTTGTCTTTCTCGTACCCGAACGCCTTGACGCGAGGGCGGCGTTCGCGAAGCCGAACCGAATTAACACCCATTTCGAGGCCCTCCGAATCCTTGTTCTTGCCGACGCACTCAAGCCGCAGGGTGTACTTGCCCGGCTCCGGCCAGAAGTCCATCAGATGGAACTCATAGAGATCGGTTTCGGCGTTGTAGAGATCGATCGGCTCGCCGATCTTCACGCCGTCAAGCAACACCTGGTAGATACCCGATTTGGGTGATCGCGTGGCCTCGACCAGAAGGCGCAGAGGCTCCTTCTCCTTGACCTCAAGGGTGTACTCGACCCAGCCGTTCTCGACGTCGCGCGGGCGAAAGTTCAGTTGGCCCTCCGACTCGAGGTAAAGAGCGCCCGTTTCGATGCGGGCTCGACCGTCTCCGTGCTTGCCGGCTTCGCGAGCTTCCTTGCCCCAAACCACAACGCGATCGAGGCTCGGGAGCTTTCGCTCCTCGGCCGGCGGAACGGTCGTGAACTTCTTGGACGGCCCCATCTGATACCAGAAGGCGACGCTACTGAAGTCGTCCTCGCGCTCGTTCCACATGTGCGGCTCGTTCTCTTTGTTTTCGTCGGCCGATATCCAGCCGAACGTCTCGAACGTCACGCGGATGCTTTTTTTGAAGACCAACGGGTCGTGGACATGCCAGCGATAGCTGCACGTCTTCTGGCCGACAATGCCCTCGTCGTCGTTTAGGTACGGCACGCCGAAATAGGGCGTGCTGTTCATCTTCAGTCCCCAGGCCGAAAGGAAGTAGTCCTCGGTGCCCGTCCCGCGAATCGAGGGCGTTTCCTCGCCGTCGATGTGAATCAACTCGTCTCCCTCGCCGAACCAGGAAGGGCTGCGCGTGCGGATGGCCATCACCGTGCCGACGTAGTATCCCTTCCCCTCGGCGTCGAGAACCGTGTAGGGCTTGCCCCGCTCGGCCGGCGTCGGATACTGCTGATTGTATTGGGCGCAGAAGTACATCGTGTCTTCGGGCAACGACTTCTTCTTGATCCAGTCGATGTTGTAGTAGAGCAGGCAGATCGGCTTCTTGCTTTGGTTGACGATTTCGATGCGAGCCGACTTGCGGAACGGCATCTGCCAGAAGCAGTTGTACGAGTCGGCGTCCTCGACAATGACCGGATCGCTGATCACCTCCATCCGTTTGCCAAAACAGTTGGCGAAGAATTCGCCCAGGGGCGACTCGACGTCGGGCTTCTCGCGCCCGTCCCAATAGATGCGCAGCAGCATCTCCTGGGGATCGGCCGCGCCGTCGCGGACCCACGCATGGGGTTCCTGCAGAAACGTGAGCCAGATGTGCGAGATGATGCCGGGGCCCTTGAGATCGGCCATCACGTGGGTCGCGCCCGGTTCGATTCGGCCGATCCGATCGCGGTTGTTGGTCTTGTCGTACCGATCGTCGAGGTTGCCGACATGCGACCCGACGCGCATGCTTCGTCCCTCTTCCCACTCGGTCAGTTTCCGAAGTGTCTGGCCCGGCGTGGCCGATGCAAAAAGCACGGCAGCGACAAAGACTCCCCAAGCCATGATGCTCACGGGTTTTGCAGGGCGGGATAACGGCATGACGGGTCTCCTGACAATCGAAGAACGGAAGAAGCGGCCGTGGCCGTCGACTCATCATCGCGTCGCACGGAATCGGCCTTCCATGGGTGGGAACGGCGGGAACACCGCCATTGTCGCCAACCCCGGCGGCGGCGTCAACCGGCGCGACAGGCCGTATGCCGCATGGTCGGCGATCGAACACCCGCCAGTGGGGGTCGGCACCGAAGTCGCGCCAGCGACGGCGGGAAAGTAGCGCCCGAGCCAAGCCGTGACACCGTCTCCGTCGAGCATTGTAGATTCCCCCCGCCGCTCCGTCGGAAGCGGGTGTTTCGCGTCGAGCGGCATCACGGACGGAAAGGTGGGGTTCCGCCTTCCCTGTCCGCATCGCGCGACACGTATCGGTCAGGCAGTATTGTGACCAACCCGATCTGCCGTTCCTCGAGGCCGTTGGCGAAGCTCCGCGCGAGAGGACACGGTTCGAAAGCTCAGGTTCCTGTCCGGCGCCCGGTTGCCGTCTCCGCTATTCCGGCAGAGAGACAGTGGCTTGATAGTTGCTGGAGTTGTACAGGGGATTCCGCCGTGGACGATACAGCTTTCCCTGCTTCGGGCTGTCGTCTTGAGTGTAAACCCAAATCTCGTACGGATCCCACACGACCACCTCGTCGCGGCAATCGCCGGCAATGTCAAGTACTGCATTGCACATGTCGGGATGCCCGTCGTCTGGAAACACGACTACCCGGCGGCCGTGCCCGTCGAACATGCCTCCTTCACCGACGTTCGCCGATAGCACGAAAAACTCTTCCGTCCGCCCAGTCCAGTTAATGGGAAGGCACATGCTGCCATACTGCGCGGGTTCGCAATCATGGTACGGATTCCCTTCCGCGTCGAAGAAGTTCAGAATCCCCTGGCTCCACCAGAAGTTAATCGTCACGATTTCCAAGCCCGGCAAATCGTCTCGGAAGTTGGCGATGGCCGGATTCTGCACGTGCCCCAACCGGTGGTGTTTCAATATCTTTCCATGCTTGTCGAGAAACAGCGCCCCTTCATCGCTGGCCGCCCAGAATATGCGCGGCGACTGGTCTTTCGCGAAGCGAAGGACTGCCACGCCGTCGGAATGATCCTTGAGCGTCTTGTCGAGTGTCCAGATCCGCTTTCCTTCGCCGTCGAAGAGCGAGTAGCCGACGGCCAACTCATCGCGCCCATCGCCGTCAAGGTCGTACGCGAAAGGGTAGTGGCCCGTGGTACACTTCGCGGTCCACCTCGTCTCCAACCGATCGTTCAGGGCCCAAATCCGCGTGTAGCGATCCTTGAGGATCACGTCGGCGTCACGGCCGGTCCCTCGCAGATCGCAGAAAAATAGGGAATCGCCCATAATCCGCGAAATACGACTGCCGGGGAGATCCGTCTTCGGCGTTGGAGTTTTGTACTTGGTCTTTCCCGTCGCTCCATCGACCACCACGATTTCGAAGTCGCGACAGTAGATCACTTCGTTCCTGCCGTCACCGTCGATGTCGTGAATCTGCACGCCGACGTCATTTGTCACGGGGATCTCCATCTTGTCGGGCGTTCCGTTTCGCCAGAGCACTTTGCCGTCGAAGCTCATCGCCGTCAGGCAGCCTACGTCGCGGAGATCGTAACCGTGATGCCGCATCTGGCAGATTAGAACGTCGATCTGCCCGTCGCCGTCCAGGTCGCCGAAACGCAGGTTGCGTCCCACGCCAAATCCGTGGGTGGAGATTTTCTTCCAGAGGATCGGTTTTGGGTTCGCGTCGTGGAGCCGAGCCAGTTCGGCGTCTTCGGCCTGCTTCTTCTCTCGGAATCGCCGGTAGTCGGCCTCCGGCATCGATACGCGAACGCGATGAAAGATGGTCGGCACGTCGGCCAGGAGGGCGATCTTTCCCGCGCCAAGGGCATCATCGTCGGCTTCGAGTGTCACGGACTGACCGGTCTCGTCAGCGAGAATTGCGCGAATTGTAGTACCCGACGCGGTAATGGTCGCCTGCAATCTATTGCCCGGGCGACATGTGAAAGGCAATTCGGCCAGAATCTTCTCGCGCGGCTGGTGAAAGGCCCGATCGTTCGACATCCACAGCAGCAAGGCACGCTTGCCTTGGATGCCCACAAAGTAGTAGTTGCGGTCGTTGCGCGAGCGAAAGGCCACGCCGCTGCGTCCGCGCGTGTCCTGGGGCGTGAAGGTGATATCGAGGGTATAATTCTCCCACAGAGGATCACCCTTCGNNCGTCTGGGCGATCACTTTTTCGCCTTGCCACCGTTGGACCCGCCACGCTCGCTGCGAGGGAAGACTCTTGAACGTTGAAACGGCCCAGCCGTTTCGCGGGGCGGCATCGGCCAGATAGTGATACTCCGTCTCCGCGCCAACGACCGAGGAAAGCATCTCGGATTTCATGTCTTCGAAAGAGTCGTCGAGAACCGTCACCGAGTCGCCGTCCGCCGCGGAGCATCGCGACGAACCGCCAACGAGGAGTAACGTCAGTAACACCGTGGCGAAGGCCAACGCCGTCTTGGACAAATAGCAGGCCGGCGTCTCGTACCGCGTCTTCATGGAGTGGACCTCCGAAAGTGCGTTATTTGGTCGTGCTGTCTCATGCACCGTGACCAGCACGTCCGGATCATCCGCGATTCGGACGGCCAGCCCCCTCCTTCGGCGATCTTTTGGCGTTTCGTCTCCGGCACATCACCAGTAGCCTCGGTAGCGGCCTTCCCAGTAGGCGCAGAGCCAAGCCGTCAGACAGTCTCCGTCGAGCATTTTGGATTCCACCCGCCACTCGGCCGGAAGCGGATGTTCCTCGTCGAGCGGCATCACGAACCGGAAGGTGTTTTCGTCCAGTCTCTCCAGAATACGTCGCGCGACGCCGCGCATGTCCTCCTCGGGAAACCACCGCTGGGCCGCGACGCAGCCCATGGCGAAAATCGCCGAGCGGCCCGTTCGGCCGTAGCCTCCTCCGACCGATGGCATCGGTTGCGGCTTCATGCCGCCTTTCCGGGTGTCGTAGCTCCACGCGGTCGGCCACGTTCCATCGTCGAGCAGGCCCGTGCGTGCTTGGCGGTAATTGCTGAGCATGGCTTCTCGCCAGATGCGGTGGCGCGACGGGTCCATTTCCATCAGTAGCGTTGGTAAATAGACATTCCGACGGCCGCCAAAACCGTTGGTCGAAAACCGATCGGTCGCCACTCGATATTTGTTGTCCTTGGCGCACACCTCGTACCATCGTTGAATCTCGTCGGCAAACTCCCGATCGCCCGTGCCTCGCCATGCCAGGTTCAGCAGCGGGAGGAAGATAATGGCTCGATTCCAATTCTGTTTCGTACTCGCCTCGCGGCGCAAATCCTCCCCGGTTCGGCCAAAGTAGCCGTGCGGCTCGATGTAGTCTATCCCCATCTGATACTTGGCGAAGTCTCGTGTCATGGTGTCGATGTCGACCAGATCCTCCGGGGGAGCGATCGGACGATAGATCGCCAGTCCCCACGTGACGCACTGCAATTGATCGGGCGCGGACTGGTTGCTGTAGACTCCCCCGTAGGGCTTGCAGAGGAAACCCTTCTCGCCCTTCTCGATGGGCAGGGTGTAGATGTACTTCAGAGCCCCGAGAGTTCGCCGGCAAATGGCCAGCGCTCGCGGGTTGCCCGTCGTGCGATATTGATAAGCGGCCGCGGCAAGGTAGAAGCCCGTGTTCGACGCCGTATTCTCCCATGCCCTCCATACGTGCATGGGCGCCATGCCGATCTCCTCCTCGGTTTTTCCACGAAGATGGCGGTGCTGGTAGGCGCCCTTATAGTCTTCGGCCGTCGGCAATTGATAGTCGTCGGCACGAACGAACATGGGAACCATCCCACGTTGCCGGAGCATCTTCTGCTCGACGATCGCCTGAAGACGAATCGCCTTCTCGGCGAACTGCTCGTCGGTCAATGTCGCCTCTTCGGCCGGCACCTCCGTCGGGAGAATGCCCATGGCGAATCCGAACAGCGCGATCACTACACAAGACACATCTGCTTTTCGCATTGCGTTGTTCTCGTTGGAGAGGGATCAGAGGGGGGGGACACTTCGTAGACGTCGCCATGCTCGACGTCCCTATTCTATTGACCCGGAGCGACAATGTCAAAAGCGCGAGTGGGGTGCGTCTCGAAGCAGCTTACGATCTTGGTGCGTCTTGACGCACCCTACGATTGAGGTTCTTCAGGTGGAAAGTCCGACAGGGTACGGTGCCGAACCCTCGAACCTCGATGCGGTCGTCAAAGACGTCCACGATCGCGTACGCGTTTTTCCGCGCGGATTCAACCATCCCCTGAAATGTCACATGCTGAATGCCGCCGTCCTCCGCATGGCCTCCGGCGTGGTCGTGGCCCGCGAAATAGGCGACAACGCAACCCGATTGACGGATGATGCTTCGAATCGGCTCGGGGTTCTTCATGCGGTGGCGCGACGCGGCTTTCTTGATCAGGGCAAAATGATTAAACAGGATGACCCGCTCGTTGCGTCGTCTTGCCTTGTCCAGGGTCTCTTTCAGCCACGCGGTCTGTTCCTCGCCCAGCACCCCATAGCCCGCGTCGTTGCCGTCGAGGACGATCATTCGCCAACCCGAGACGCGTTCGGGCACGAAATCGTAGTAGGGACGTGTAAGCGTCAACTTGTCCAGCAACGCCTCGCGGCCCGCATTGAGGCAGTGATTCCCTACGACGTGATAGAGTCTCGCGTCGAGCCGCGCGAACTCGCCGAGAACCCGCTCGAGATCCTGCCGGCTCTTCTCGGGCCCGTCATTGCCGTCAATGAGGTCGCCGAGTTGTACTGTGAAATCGAGCCGATGTCGGTTCAGTTCGGTCACGCAATCTCGCAGTCGTTCGAGCGACGCGCGGTACAATCGGGGAGGACGATCGGGCTTGTCGGCGTATTGTACGTCTGCGACAATTCCGAATGAGAAACGAGGTGACGGCTTGCGGTCGCTCTCATGGACTTTGTCCGGTTGACCGGCCTGGGCAGCCGGTGTCATGGTCAGGCAAATCGTGATTGCGACGGCCAAAACACTCAGACATAATCTGGTGCAGCTCATGTGACATCTCCTGAAATCCGTGAACACGATCGTGGTCCCCGAGATAGCGACAGTACCTCCCAAACCGTCGGCCGCGGCCGGATCGTTGGGAAGCAACATGCCCATGTACGACCCATCAACCTTGAACACGCATGCGTCCCCGATCAACACTAAGACTTCGCACACTCCGCCGAAATCACGGGCTCGTGAATGATACGGACTGGGGGAACCGGACCCACACGACCAGATCGTTCAACTTCACCTCTTTGTTGCCCTCCGACGCGACTGCCAGGGCCAGCCGATTGGCTCCGCGACGGACCAGACGCGGATCGACCGAGTATTCGATCCAGTTCTCCACGCGCCGACCCTCCTGGAGCGGTTCCCCTTCCCAGCGGATCGACCAGCGGGCCGGGTCCATTTCCACCACCGGTCGAATGCGCAACTGAACCCTCGGCAGACTCCCTTCCCGCTCCAGTGCTTGCATGTCGTCGCCAATGTCGATCGTCAGCTCTGATGTCTTGCCCGGCCGCATCACGAGTGGGCTCTCCGGCGAGACAACCTTCCGGTTCAGGAATCGAAGGCCGTTCGCCAGCCACGAGTTTGCGCCGCGGACGCCGCGGGCGCCCGTGGTGTACACCTTATCGAGCGTCTTCATCGATGCTGGGCTGCCCATTTGCTTGAAGATGTCGCGGGTGGTTTCGGACAAATTGAACATGTAGATTCCGTCCGCTCCAGCAGCCCACGCCGCCATGGCCCGGCCTCGATACGCCGCGTCCGACGCTCGGAGGCTTTGCGCCTCTGCGTCGCTCATGCGTGTCTCGGACAGGCAAGGATATACCGGCACGCCGTGCTTGTGCCCAAGCGCGACGCTGACTTCCCATGGGTTCAGGCGAAAGTAGCAACTGACGGCCATCATGTCGACGAGTCCTTCCTCAAGCCACCGTTCGACGTCTAACCCCATTGCTCGGCAGTAGCCGACCGAGTCGGGCACGCGGATGCTAACGAGAATGGGACGTCCCCGCTTCAGACCAACCTGCTCGGTCATCTCGCGAATGCGCCGGATCAGCGAGGTCATTTGCGATCGTTCGTCGTCGTTGGCGTCGCGTCCCGAGGCGGGACCTTTGAAATAGACGTAGTGGCGCTGGAAATCGAGTTGGATGCCGTCGACGTCGTAGTTCTGGCAAACCTCTTCGCAATACTGGAAAGCCAGGTCGCGAATCTCCTCTCGCCCGAAATTCACCGCGCTCCACTTCCCTCGCTTGGGACGGTTCTTAGGGTTCCCCAGCAACCACTCCGGATGACGCTTCTTCAAATCGGGAAGCACATGGGGTGAATACCACGCGCCTGCGCCGTCGTGCGTGTCGTTCATGCGGAACGACCAGAAGAACTCCTTGTCGTGCTCGTGGGCCCAGTCAACCATCACGCGGAGCGGGTCGAGTCCCTTCGCGATGAACTCGGCCGTCAGGTTCTTCGAAAAACCGCCGACCGTGTTTCCGGGATCGCGAGGATTTGCTTTCGATGTGAATACCTGGCCGATCTTCGTGGCATGAGTGAACAGGCTGAATCCCGACGACCAAGTGCAGTAGAAGATGCTGTCCACCTGCGTGTCGGCCAAGGGCGTTGTCCGCGGTGCGAGAAGCGCCTCTCGGGTCGCCTCGTTGCAGAGATACACCGGCTCGTTGCCGTCGTTGTCAAAGAGGATCCGGCGCTGGCGATGAGCCAGCTTCCGCCGCTGCGCGCGGAGCTGCTCCACCTTCGCCGGCGCGCCATCCTCGGCGGATCGGGCGGGAATCGTCAGCCTCGCCGATTTGACGTCCGGCATGTTAAGCGTTGCGCGGCTGTCGGCATACCAGACGATCCGCACGGAAGAATCATCGAGGCGAGCAGCCGCCGTGTAGCCGCCGTCACCCTGATAGGACTCGATCGTCCGACGCTCGGCAAACGTCCGGCCGCCGTCGCGCGACACGAAGGCGACTACCTCTTTCCGCCCGAAATCCCGCCCCGACAGCAGGATCGCGTCGTTGCTCACACGCGTGAGGAACGGTCGCTGAAGCGTGCAGTCGAGCATGTCGCGGATCGACTCGCGTGTCGACCAGGTGCGGCCCGCATCGCGAGACCAGTAGCGATAGATCTCTTTTCGCTGCCTGTCCCGCAGAAGGCACAGCAACACGCCGGGACGGGTTTCCAGCAAGGCGACCTCGTCGCCCTTGTTTTCCTCGACGCCGGTCAGGCCGGATCGAACGGACCAGCTTCGACCGTCGTCGGTGGAATGGAACAGAAGGGTGTGGCAATCGCCGATGCCACCGGCCGGATGAACGTCGCCCGCGATCAGCAATCCGTCGGAAGCGACGATCGCGTCGGTAACATAATAGACGCTTCGATTCGGATCGTTGTCGAACCGAACAAACGGCGACCAGGTCTTCCCGTGGTCGAGCGACTCAGACCAATAGCCCGGCAGTCTCGCGTGCGGCTTGCTCGAATAACGATAGGCCGAGACCCAGAGAAGAATCTTGCCGCTGGGCGTGACCAGCGCTACGGGGTTATGGGCGCTGAGGCCGGGTTCCGCCTTCCAGAGGATCCGTTCGGCCGACCACTTCTGACCGTCATCCGTGGAGTGCCGCAGGGCAATCCGTGAATCGTCGTAGGCGTGGCTGGTTCCCACGCGATAGAAGACAAGTAAATTGCCGTTCGCCGCTCGGACGAGGCGAGGGAAGCCGTAATGGATCTTCGGGTCCGTGGCAATGCGCGCCTGTTGGTCGAGGCTCGCGGCGCCCCGAGGCGTGTGTGTCGAAGTGCCAATGTCGAGTGGTTCCGTGGCCAGAACCATATTCCCCAGCGCCGTCGAAACGGCAAGCATTGCCGCGTATGTTAGGAGAAGCCGTCGCACGTCATTCACCTCCATTGGATTGCGATGGACTCCCGTCGCTCCGAGCTTCTCGAAAGCAGCGGCGCGAGTCGCTCTTTCCTCCGCGGAAGAGCGATCAAGGCTTAACGCCTCGCGGGAACTTCGAAGTTAAGCGTCGTGGTTTCTTCCGAGATCTGCACGCTCGTTTTGTACGGCGGGAACAACGGCACGTTCGGACTGCCCGCCGAGCCGTCGCCGGGCGGAAATCCCGTGATTTCGACATTCAGAGCGCCGACAATGGCGCCCTTGCCGAATTTGTCCGTTTCGTACCGTCCATCGAAGATTTGGGCGAATCCCTGCGGGCCTCGATTTCCCTTGGTGGCGTCGGGTTCGAAAACGATCAGGCCAACCGGAATGGGCTTTCCCTGAAAGGTAACTTGCCCCGAAAGGTTGTGCCGCTTGACAGTACTCTTGCCGCAACCTTCCCCAACGAGCAGTCCGCAAGCGAGAATCACCAGGGTGGTCGCTACATGTAACGGGAGTCTCTGGTTCATAATCGGATGGCCTTGCGCGTCCTACTTGATTACTTCCATTTCCCCATGGTCTCGGCTGGCGGTGGCCTTGTAGACAGCTATGTCCATGTCCTCCTGAACAAAATTCACGCTTCCATCACACTTGGCGAAATTGGCGCCGCCAGAATGATAGCTGGCAAACGCGATTCGTGTCGTGAGATCACCGGGCTGATTGACGCCGAAAGCAACATTCTTACATGCGACATTCGCCCCGCTAAAGGCTCCTCGGACCCAAGGCTGCCCGTCGCCTCCACCGACGGCCCGTCCCTCGCGTCCGGTGCCATAACCGTAGATGCCGGGATACTCGTGGACGATCTCGCCGATGGCGAACGTGTTGGTGGCGCCGTCGGTGATATCGGAGACGGTGATGGTTTCGTTTGTCACAAGGACGCCGCCCATCGCGTTCTCGCCGTAGGACGGATTTCCCGAGGGAACCACGGGATACGCTTTTCCCGACGGATCGCCGCCTTCCGGGCCAGCCACGCCGAAGTAATGCGCCGTATACGTTTGTTCCCCGTTAAACTCGCCCGAGGTGTAGATCGAAAGACGGTTGGTTCCGCTCGGGCAGAAGAAGCCGTCGACCGCCGTCAAGCCATTCCTCAGATTATTCGAACTGGCGAAGTTCTTGGAGAAGGTGAATTGATCGAAGAGTCCCTGCTGCTCGATGTGCGGAAGTAGAAAAACCCGCCACGGGAGCTCGTTGGCAGTGAGGGCCCCCGGGGGAAACTGGCCGTGCCCGTCATGATAACCCTGCAAGCCGAGTGCAAGCTGTTTCAGGTTATTCGAGCAATGAAGCCGCCGCGCCGCTTCCCGCGCGGCCTGTACCGCGGGCAACAGCAGGGCGATCAGAATGCCGATGATCGCGATGACCACGAGCAGCTC
>DOEZ01000416.1 GCA_003532715.1 Planctomycetaceae bacterium | reverse complement strand
GCAGGTCTTCGAGGGTCGTGCTTCCCAAGCCGACAACGCTGACATCCCGCGTGCAGCCCCACGAGTTCAAGCCGTCCAGGTTGATATTCGCCAGGGTCCGGGCCAGCGGATACAAGGGGTTTTCGACATAGTACCTCGCGCCGAGCAGGCCTTTTTCTTCGGCCGTCGTCATGAGAAACAGCAGCGACCGCCGCAGCGGCCGTTTCGCGTCGACGAACCGGCGCGCGATTTCGAGCATGCCCGCCACGCCAGTCGCGTTGTCGTATGCCCCGTGATAAATCGTGTCGCCGTCGAGCTTCGGATTCCGGCCCAGGTGATCCCAATGTGCCGAGTAGATCACCAAATCTTCCTTGAGTTCGGGATCGGTGCCCGGCAGGCGAGCCACGACGTTGCGCGAGACCACTTCGCGCACGGTGTTCTTCACGGTGAAGCTGGCCCGGCAGGCGAGCGAAACGGGACGGAAGTCGCGGCGCATGGCGGCTTGTTTCAGGGCGTCGTAATTCTGGCCGGCGGCGCCGAACATCTTTCTGGCCTGGTCCACCGTGATCCAGCCTTCCGCCGCCGGCAAGTCCAAGTTTCCGTCCGCCTTGAGCTGGAATCTCTCGCCCGTGTGGCTGTTGATCACGACTTGAAAAGGATATCCGGCCGGACCGGNNTGCACGATCAAGGTCGCCGCCGCTCCTTGCCTCGCGGCGCTTTCGTACTTGTAAGTCCATCGGCCGTAGTAGGTCATCGCGCGACCCTCGAACATCGTATCATCAAGCTTGGCGGGATCGCTGGGATCGGGCACAGGCGGGTCGACCACGAGCATCACGAGAGTCTTGCCCCGCACGTCCACGTCCTTGAAGTCATCCCAGCCGTACTCGGGCGCGACCACGCCGTAGCCCACGAACACCATCTCGGAATCGGTCACGGCGACCTCGGGAACGAACCGTCGCGACCAAAGAACGCAGTCGCGAGGCAGTTGGAAAGAGGTCTGTTTCCCGGCGACCCGGTAGGAACCGGCGGGATTGCCGACGATACCCACGAGTGGGACACGCTGAACGAACGTACCATCGGGATTGCCCGGCTCAAGACCGATCGATTTGAACTGCTCGATCAGGTAGTTGACCGTCTTCTCCTCGCCCGGGGAGCCAGGCGCGCGTCCCTCGAACTCGTCGGATGCCAGTATCCGAACATGGCCGAGCAATCGGTCGGCGCTGAAGCTTGGCTCGGCGCCGGATGCCGCGGGAAGAGCGCCAAGGGAAAGAAAGTCGAGGAGCAAGACAAGAAGCATGGTCCCGCCGGTCTGGGTGAATCGCCTGTTCATCGCTGGGCGGCTGCCGAGCCGGAACCATCGCCGCATCGTCGTCGGATACTCGCCCGGTTGCTCAACGGATAAGGAATCTACTCGATCGGTGAGGCATCGGAGTTGCTGAAGGGTCATAAGGATCGTCTCCATGGCCCCTGAGATCGGTGGGTACGGTACGTCGCGTGTCTCGTTATGATGAACATTGTACCAGCCGCGATGCCGTGCAGGCAATACAGCGTCCTCGAAAACGCGGTGGCACACAATCCGAGCCTTTGCCGGAGTTATTCGTCAGCTAATGGTATCGAATCGGGCGTGGCGCTGCTTGCCGCTGAAAAGCTGCTTCTCGACAATGGACGGCACTGTTTGAGACCGCTTCAGATCGCATTTTTTTAGAATACCGGCTCACCAATCATGCGCCGTCCGTGGACACCAGCAAAAGAGAAAGGCAACCTACCGCCTTCTGAGTAGCAGAAGCCCTGCCGCTAGGAAAGATCCCATCAGCATCGTGCCGGGCTCGGGTGCCGAACAAGCGAAGTTCAAGAAGTTCACAAGAAGTTCAAAACACCCAGAATTCTATCCGATGCAACCGCCTGCTACAACGCCTTTCTGGTGTTCGGAGAGGGGATGCACTGCCAGTGGCGGGGTGGCATGGACGGCTTGCCCGTCCTTGTCTTCGGGCGGATCGTTATCCAGAGGTTGACGTTCTTCCTCTTTGTGGCTTTGTGTCTCGGTGGGAGATCTGAAAAGGAAATACTCTCACAAAGGCACGGAGACACGAAGGACGGTTGCTGGGTGCGTCGCGACGGACCCTACGAGCCTACTTGGTGCGTCACGACGCACCCTACGAGGCTACGAGGCTTCTTGGTCACGACGCACCCTGCGAGGCTACGAGGCTTCTTGGTCACGACGCACCCTACTTCTTGTTCCTTGACTTCGTGCGTATGGGGTAGGCGAGGTGCGGCCGTCGGAGAAGTTGGAAAGCTTGACTATCGCTGGCCGTGATGTTAAGGTGGAAGGGCGACCTTCGAGACGGGCGCGGCTTGGCGTGTGTCCGAGCGCGACCGTTTTCGAGACGTTGGGGCTGATCCGGCAGCATGGCGAATGCGTGTCGGTTTTTCGAACCCTGTGAACGATGGTGGAGCGATACCATGAACCAACGAATTACGCGATCGTGTTGCCGCCTGCTTGGTTGCGGCCTACTTGGTTACTGCCTGCTTGGTTGCTGTCTGCTCGGGCTTGTCTGTTGGTTCGGCATCTCGCCTGTCGCGGCGGGAGAGCCCGCGGACGTTGGAGGCGCCGCCGCGGCGATTACACTTCCTCGTCATACGTTGATTTACGGCGGCGATTTGTTTTGCGCGCGGCGGCTGAATTTCGCTCTGTTGTCGCAAACGGACGACCAGCGGAAACGCGTACTGGGCGAGATCGCGCCGCTGCTCCAAGTGGCCGATCTGGCCATGATCAACCTCGAGGGCATGGTTACGACCGGCGGCTACTACAACCGTTTGCGCCAATGCACCTACATGTATCGCGCGGCGCCCGGTATCGTGGACGTTCTCAAGGACGCGGGCGTTGACCTGGTCACGATCGGAAACAATCACAACGGCGACTACGGTCCCGAAGCCCAAGTCGAAACGTGCGACCACCTCGCGGCGGGCGGCATCGGCTACATTGGCGCGGGAGTCGACCTCGAGGACGCCGCCAGGCCCGTCTATCGTCAGGTCGGCGACGTGGTCGTGGCCATCGTCGGCATGGAGATCGCCGACGCCGAACCCTATGCGGCCGAGGCGGATCGGCCGGGCGTCTTCTTCATGTCGAGGGCGCTGCAGAATCCCGAGAAGGACCAGCAGATGGTCGATCGCCTCGCCCAGATCGTTCGCGAAGCGCGGCGGCACGCCCACGTCGTGCTTTTCAGCCCGCACGGAGGCAACCGCGGCATCGACGATTATGTGACGCCGGTGATGCGGGTTTGGGGTGAGAAGCTGATCCGCGAGGCGGGTTTCGACGTCGTTCTGGCCCACGGTGCTCACCACGCCGAGGGAGTCGAAATCTTCGACGGCAAACCGGTTATCTACGACGCGGGCAACCTCGTGCTCGATTTCGACGCGGCGGCGAAGCCCCATCTCGATTCCCAGACCAATGGCATGTTGTGGAACGTCGAGTTCAGCAAGGCGGGCATTCATCGCCTGGAAGGGACGCCGCTGCACCTGCCGTTTCTCGAGACGCAACTGGCCACCGGCGCGAAACGCGACAAGGTGCTCGCCCATGTGGCGAAGTTCTCTCGCGAGTTCGGTACGCCGCTCCGCATCGAGAACGGTCGCATCGTGATCGAAGTCGATCCGGGCGAGGTGATCGAGCCAACCGAAGAGCCCAAGGCCATCGAGCGTCCGCGGCGCGACGGCATCCGCCGGGCACCGACCGACGTCTTGCACGAGAGACTGCCCGAGGGGGCCACGCCGGTCGATGTGCGGTGGGCCAATGGGATCCGCCTGGTCGGCTACGAATTGCTCTCGCCGGTTCTGGTTCACGGCAAGAGTATTTCGCAGGTGGTTGTTTTGTATTGGAAGACGGACCGGCCGATCGAGTCGAACTACGTCGTGCATCTCGACGCGCGTCCTATCGTCGATGGACGGCTGCGGGAGAACGTCGTGATTCGCGAAGAGCCGCACTTGCCGGGCGATTGGCTCCTTCCGACCTACCTGTGGCCGGTCGGCAAGATCATTCAGGACAAACAGAACCTGCGGATGGTCTTTGGCGACACGCCGGCTTTGGACGGCATCGCGTTTTTTGCCGGCCTTCGCGAGTTCAACGGCATCCGCGAGGGAGCCTACCTCGAGCCGGTCCATGCGAAGGGAATCGAACTACTGAAGGGCAAACTGGTGTCGCTGGGCAGCCGGCCGTTAGCCAAGAATGCCACGCCGCCGCGCGAGATCTACCAGAAGTGGCGAGAGAACCGCAAGATCGAACTCAGCCGCGAGCAGCCTTTCGGCGCCCCGCCGCTCGATTGGCCGCCGACGTACGGAGGTAATTGATTCGCGAAGGACGTGTTCGGCTCACGCTCGGTGGCCGGTCGGACGCCAAATGGATGCTGCCCGGCCGGCGAGAACGTGACACATGCGAGCCTGGGGTAGTCGCGGCCATCGCATCAATTCTACTTCGTGGACCTGTCGTCTGCTGTCTGGCGTGGCGGAGGACCCGGTTTTGCCGCCGAAGCGTCGGATACGTTCGCCCGCCCGCCTGACTACCTAGAAGCCTTGGCGTAGGAGTAGGAAAGAGCTCGAATTGAGTCGCTCACGTGGTCCTTGTATTGTTGTTTGCACTGCTCGGTAAGCACGGAACGATCGATTAGTGAGAATATCTCGGGTTCTTTGCCAACCGTGGTGTGCATGAACCGCTGAAAGCGGCCCGGGTGCAGCCCCAGCCGATTGGCAAACTCGTGAAAATCGTCGTAGGCATAGAAGCCGTTGATGCGATGACTCTCGGTCTCGAAATCACCCTTGAAAAGCAACAGTGCCGTCCTCGACTCATTCGGCACATGCAGCCGGGTGTTCAGAAGGTCGTATGCCGGCGTCAAGGTGTAGTCGCCACCCTCCTCGTTTCGGATGAGCGAGAAGTTCTTGAGATGCGCGTCGCCGTTATGAACGAGGTAGTTGAACACAACCAAGTGCAGGAACTTCTCCATCTCCACTTGATACGCGGCAACGTGCTTGCGAATCAGTTCGCCGATCTCCTCGTAGGAGAGATCGTACTTGTAGTTCTTCCCGTGAGATTCCTCGGATCGCCCGGCAATCTGGGCAAAATCCTCTTGTAGATGCCGCGAACCGTCTTTCCGCACGTCGAACCGCCGGACCAGGTAGGCCAACTCACCGCCTTCGAACTCGACCAGCGCGTTTTCAGCGACACGGATGCCGAAGACCTGGCGGGCAATCTGCATGGTGAGGTTCTCGTTGATGGGGACGGTCTCCAATCGCTGAAACGCCCCGTGGGGAATCGGCTTGAGAATGTACTGCCCGCCCTTCTTGGCCATCTCCAGCTGTCTTGCCCGTAAGATAAGCGGCATCTTGGTTTGGATGCCGGAAATTGACAGCCTATCCCCCGTCGCCGCCAAGTAGGCTTCCTCGTAGACGGGCCGAGAGAACGGAAGTACGTGGGAGACCTTCTTGCCGTCAAAGAGACGTTTCCGGCAAGGCAGGCAATACGTAGAGTGCCCTTCCTTCAAACAGGCTGGACAGTTCGTCATCAGATTTCCCCAACGGTGATTCCGCCGATCGTGTCTGTCGTACAGGTCCGCAGCAGACGCGTGAAGTGGTCGTTCTCATCGATTCGCAGCAGACGGCATTCCAGCGCCTTGTTCTCTCCCTCCGCCAGGAGGCCAAAGAAGAACGGGAACAGCACGGTCGACCTAAAAGGCGCCGCTTGCTTTGGCAAGGTCAGACTAATGGCAGGCAGGGCGGGATTCCCCAGGTAATCGGGCAGATACTCAAAGACGTATCCTTCCGCGTCCTGACCAAGGATGCCTGCCGGAGCACTGCGGTAATAGACGTTAGCTTTCCGCATCGCGTGGCTTCTGGGTCAAGGTGACTTCAAGTCCCAGTACGCCCGCGATCTCCGAAAGCTGGTTGAGTGTGGGGTTTCCCCGACCGCTTTCGATTGCGGACAATCCGCGCAGCCCGACTCCCGCCAGCTCTGCCAGGTCGCGCTGCCGGAGTTGGAGGAACTTCCTTCTGGTACGCAAGAGCTGTCCGATTTTCTCGCTGGACGTCATTGTTGGGGCGCATTCTAGTGCGTATCTGATGTGCTTATTGCCGAACGATAGACTGCCGATCTTCAAATGCGCACCGTAGTGCGCTTCTGACGGAATTCTACGCCAGAGAACCACGGGAGTCAAGCCAGATGCGCATCGTAGTGCGTTTTCTTGAGGGCAGTGTTCTGGCCTGGGCCGCGAGAGCGACCCCGCCGTTATCCGGATCAGGGCTCTGGCAGAGAGCCTGAGAGTTTGAGGGGGAACTTTCGGGGTGCGGAGAGAACCTCTGGGGTGCCGGCCGGGCCCCGGGGCCTCTCGGTAGAAACCGAGAGCGCGGTCCGTTAGCCGTACCGTTCCCAAAGTCTTTTGCCAGAACGTCTTAACGCAAAACGCCGAGAGGTCTGGCTCTCGGCGTGTCCCGCTAACTGGCGGGTACTCAGATTCGGAGTTTTTGAAGAAGCTCCCCGACAAGGACTCGAACCTTGGACTTAGCGGTTAACAGCCGCTCGCTCTACCAACTGAGCTATCGGGGAATAGACTCAGTAGTTTAGCCGCGCTTTTGGGATCGTGCAACCCGGGCCGGCTCGTGGGACGGGTGGTTTTTTGGCGTCCGCAGGTTTTTGCCTGGAGGATCTGCGTGGCGTGGACTGAAGGGATCGTGGTGGGGCTCGCAGAGCTCGACCNNCACAGCCGGGGGCGGCTATGCTACGCGGGGTCCGCCGATCGGCGTTTTTCGAGAACTACGGAGTTGCCCTTGCTGCTGTACTCGACTCGGTCCATAAATCGCCGCATCAAGAGCACCCCCCTACCGCCGGGTCTCTCGCGATGCTCGTCGTCGGTTGGGTCGGGCACTTGGGCCGGATCAAACCCCGGGCCTTCGTCCACCACCTCGATTCGAACCAGATCGTCGGCCAGTTGGCAGCGGACCTGGACTCGCTTGCCCGGATCGAGGTCGTTGCCATGCTCGATGGCGTTGACCAACGCCTCCTCGAGGGCCAGGTGGATGCTGAAGACGTCGTGTTTCGACCAGTCGTGTCGCTTGAGTTCTTCGAGCACCTCGCGACGAACCTTGCGCCCGGCCCCGTTCTTGCTGGGGATGATGCGGTCGCACTGCCAGATCCATCGAGGTTCGGACATGAGCGTTGAGGCAAACGGTAAGTGACAACACAACACCAGCCGCCGAGCATTCGTCAACGGCACCGGCGATTCAAGTCTCCAGCGAATCGTAGCCCGCTTGTTCCCCTTCAAGAATACCACGCAGACGATGGCGT
>DOEZ01000200.1 GCA_003532715.1 Planctomycetaceae bacterium | reverse complement strand
GAAGACCGCCGAGGCGGGCCTTCGGGCCGCACCGCGTCGTCCGACGGGCCGCACGGCCAAACCCTCACGACAGGTCGTCGGAGTAGTCCGTGCTGTAATTGGGCGCTTCCTGCGTGATAACGATGTCATGGGGATGACTCTCCCGTACACTGGCGGCCGACACCTGTATGAATCGCGCTTCCGTGCGCAACTCTTCGATGGTTCTTGTTCCACAATAGCCCATGCCGGCTCGAATCCCCCCGACGAGCTGATAGACGAACGGTCCCAAGGCTCCCTTGAACGGCACGCGTCCTTCGACACCCTCGGGCACCAATTTGCCCTGGACGACGACGCCCGCCTGACCATACCGATCGCCCGATCCCTTCACCATGGCGCCCAAGGAACCCATTCCTCGGTAAACCTTGAACGTGCGTCCCTGGAAAAGGATTCGCTCTCCGGGGCTTTCCTCCAATCCGGCCAGCAACCCACCGATCATGACAACGTGCGCTCCGGCGGCAATCGCCTTGGTCACGTCGCCCGAGTAACGGATTCCTCCATCGGCAATGACGGGGGTTTGGGTTGCCTCGGCTTCTTTGACTGCTTCGTAAATCGCCGTAATCTGCGGGACGCCGACACCCGAAACGACTCGAGTGGTGCAAATCGAACCAGGACCGATGCCGACCTTGATGGCGTCGGCGCCGGCACGGATCAGGTCTCTACACCCGGCGGCCGTGCCCACATTGCCGGCCACCACGTCGATGTCCCACCTCTGTTTTACTTGTCGAACGGTCTCGATAACATTCTTCGATTGTCCGTGGGCACTGTCGACCACCAGAACGTCGACGCCTTGTTCGATAAGGCTTTCGGCGCGTTGGAAGTCGAAGACTCCGACAGCGGCTCCTACTCTCAGCCTCCCTTGCCCATCTTTACAGGCCAAGGGAAAGCGACGCATCATGTCAATATCTTTGATCGTAATGAGTCCCGTCAGTCTGAAATCTTCGTCAACCAGCAGAAGCTTCTCCACCTTTTTTTCCATTAAAATCGTTTCAGCTTCCGCAAGCGTTACGGTCCCCGTCGCCGTGACTAGATTCTCACGTGTCATCACCTCGGAAATGGGCAATTCGTCGCTTTCGAGAAAGCGGAGGTCGCGCCGCGTGATGATCCCCTCCAAATGGCCGTCGGCACGGACGATCGGAACGCCCGAAACCTTCGACTGGTCCATCAACTGGCGAGCCTGGGTCGTGGTGGCGTCGGGGGGGAGCGTTGCCGGGTCAACGATGATCCCGTTGGCGCTCCGCTTCACCTTGACGACTTCGTCGACCTGCTGTTCGATCGACATATTCTTGTGAATGATGCCCAACCCCCCCTCTTGAGCCAGGGCGATCGCCATGGCACTCTCGGTCACCGTGTCCATCGGTGAGCTGAGAATCGGAATATTGAGCGTGATTCGCCGGGTCAACTGCGTCCGAACGTCCACTTCCGTCGGAACGACCTCGCTGTAGCGGGGCAGCAACAATACATCATCAAACGTGACTCCCTGCGACACGATCTTGTCTTGCATGCGTGGTGTCCTCCAAATGAGAATGGGCCAATGTCGCATTATCGCCAAATCAGGGCGAAATGCAATCGGCCGGAAATTGGAGGGGGGNNCCCGCCTCAGGGGCTGCCGCCGAAGTCCTGGTTGAACTTGGCCGCCAGCTTGGCGGTCCAGTCGCTCGTCGGTTCGAGTCGTCCCAGGAAAAATCGCAACACCTTCGGCTCCTCGGTGAACCGGAGCCCTCCGACCAGCTTGCGGTTCTCGTGGAGCCATGTGATGCGATCTTCGGCATATTTAACCTGCGAGAGCGTGAACACCCTTCGCGGAAAGGCCAGTCGCAGAAGCTCGACTTCCGACGGTACGTCGTTGCCCTGCTGGTCGCGATCCATCGAAATGGTCCCTCGCTCCATTCCCCGCACGCCCGACACGATGAACAGCGCCGAAGCCAACGCGCCGGCCGGGTATTCGGTCTGCGGGACGTGGCTCAAGANNGCAGCCCAGCCCACCGGCCGGCGTGACAACCGGAATGCCCTTCGCCACGAGTCGATCGACCATGTACTTGATGAATTGGGGCGACTGGCCGATGACGGCCTCGTCGAGCGTCTCGCGCAGCCCGACGGCCATCGCTTCGATCTCGCGGACCGACATTCCGCCGTAGGTCAAGAACCCCTCGAACAACGGCACCAGATCACGCATTGACAGATAGAGCGACTTGTTGTTCGTCGCGATTCCGCCGCCGCGCGTACAACTCACCTTGCGTGCCGAGAAGTAGGTGATGTCCGACAGGCCGCACATTGTCAGAATGATTTCGTGGATGCTCTTATTCGCAAACTCGGGCTCGCGGAGCTTGACGAAGTAGGCGTTTTCGCCGATCAGGCTCAGGTCCATCACGATCATGATCCCGTGTTGGTCAGCCACTTCGCGGACTTCGCGCATATTGGCGATCGAGAACGGCTGTCCGCCGATCAGATTGGTTCCCGCCTCGAGGCGGATATAGGGGATGTTCTCGGCGCCCTGCTCGGCGACGAACTCGCGCAACTTCGCGACGTCGATGTTTCCCTTGAACGGTATATTGCTCTTGATCTTGAGCGCTTCGTCCGTATAGATCTCCGCCACCTTCCCGCCCGCCAGTTCAATATGCGCCTTCGTCGTGGTGAAATGGTAGTTCATCGGCACGACCGAGCCCTGCTTGACGAAGACCTGCGAGATAATGTGCTCGGCGGCTCGCCCTTGGTGGACCGGCAGGAAGTACTTCTGTCCGAACACCTCCTCGACCGCCTCCGCCAGTCGAACGAACGACTGCGATCCGGCATAAGCGTCGTCGGCCACCATCATCGATGCGATTTGCTGATCGCTCATCGCGTTGGTGCCGCTGTCGGTAAGCATGTCGAGGAAGACGTCCTTGTTCTGCAACAGGAACGTATTGAAGCCTGCTCCCTCGATGGCGAGGAGTCGTTGCTCGATGGGCAGCAGCGAAAGTTTCTGGACAACGCGCACCTTGTGCATTTCCAGGGGAACATACTCTCCACTGGCGAATCGGACCGTGTTTTCGGACATGGATTGTTTCTCTTCGCTGGTTGTTCTTTGCATCATGTGGGGCCCCGGGGTCTCGGCTCGCGCCCACAACACCGGCGCGACGCCACGTCCAACCCTTGCACCGCCCGGTTCGATCACTTGGCCGACGCGGCGAGGGCGGAGACGTCTCGAAGGCGGGATTTCAACATGGAGGGAATGCCGGAAACACCGATCGGCGAACCAACAATGGTCGTCTCGCGAACGCGTCGTTGGCTCGCCTCGCCTCATCCCAACCTCGCGCCCCGAGGCCGCTTGCCGCAGACTCCGTGAGTCGCCTATCCGGCTCATTCCAGTCTAACAAGAAACCGTCGAGATGCGCAGTCTCCAAACGCACGTTTTTCACAACCGGGCGTCGCAACGCGTCGAGCTGCCTTGAGTACGACGCCTTCGACCGTTTCTTACTGTCCTTTCGGGGGCGGCCTGCCGGACTGGACTGGGGGAGTCGCGATGCCGTCTTGACGCCGGCGGATTCGCATTGACGTCGTTCATGATCAACCCGAGAAGGCCTCGAGGGAGACCGTGACCGACACCCTTCGAGGACCGTGAATCGCGCGACAACTCGACCAACGTGAACCCCCGATTCCGCGCGCCCGGCGCGCCACCGCTTGAAGCAGACAAGGCTGCTCCTCGACCCCCGACGAAAACACCGCTGCCGAACCTCGTCGACCGCGGCCCTTTCCAACCAGGCCGTGGCGCGCCGTGGTGAATGGCCCGGGTTACCCTTTTTGCGGCGGTTCGATCACCAGATCGACGTGGAACCGTTGGTTGGGCTGGTCGGCCCTGACGATGCCGGTGGACCGAATGCGCAAGACGCTATGAATGTCGCCCTTTTCGTTCGGAACTTCGTAGACGAACAGCCCGCCGTCGTTGGCCAGTCTGCGCTGGAAACCATATCGACTCGCCAGAAAATGCACCAAACGGCCCGCGTCGCCCGTTGTTCCGTTGAACGTGATCTTTCGCACGCGCTGATCCGGTCCGTAGTAGTAAGTCAGCGCCCCGGCCAGGTCGTCGGGCCGCGTGCCGGTCACCAACGGCACACGATACCCGTGCAACTGCAGTTGGGCCATCCCCGTCGAAACCCGGGACCAACGCGACATGATCCAGGGCACCGTGGCGTCGAAACGAAACACCTCCCCAAAGTCTCCCACCTCGGGGCCCTCGAGCGGCGGAAGATTCGACATGGCTTGAGAGGAAACCATAGGCGGCGCAACCGACGACGCCCCGGACTGGTCCTGGTTTCCGCCGCCGGTGAGGGTTGAAACGGCGCTTTTCGCGCTGGCCCAAATATCGGACACGGAGTAGAACAACATCGGCCCGATGACCGCCGCGGCCAGGACGGCCGTTCGGAAGAAGAGTTTCAGCAACATGGTCCATGCCTCCGGCCAAGGTTCGCGCCCGAGCGGGATTGGTGTGGGCTCGCTCGCAGTTCCGGCCCACACCGACCCACTTCTCAGGATCGGCAGGAACGGTCTGCCCGGTTGCACGCCGCGACTCGCATCCTCCCATATTGCCCATCAGTCGCGCGCGGAACGGCACGAATGGCACAACCGGCACAAGCGGACGGCAGTGCCGTGCTCACTTGCGATCCGCCTCCCGGCCAGCGACTTTGCCCTCGGGCTTGGCAGGAATCAGATTCTCGGTGAACCGCGTGAGATGGTGGAGGCTGCTGTCGTCGCCTCGAAAACCGACGACACGGCGGTCGAGGTCCATTTGCTGCGAAAGGACCCGTCCCGCCTCCATGTCGAACCGCACCGTCCCGCGCGAATAGCGTTCGATGAGTTTCGCTTCGATGGCCGGGCTGTGAATGGGAGTGAGGACCTGGTTCGCCACCTCGATCGTGGCCACACCCGTCTGGACGCTCTTGAGCGTGAAAACCTGCTCTGTCAGAATGGTCTTCGTCGCGCCGTTTTCGAGCGGCAGTTTCACTTCATGCCGTTCGCGCCAGCTTTCGCCCACCGCTACCGGCTCCTCGGGCAGGGGAATCGTCAACTCGGGCATTTCCTTCAACACCGCCTCCGGCATCAGCGAGGTCCGCTTGAGAGTCTTGCCGCGCCGATCCAACGTGACTCTCGCCAACGGCCGTCCCACTCGCTTCGCCGCGTCGACGAACCCCGGCGGCGGTGTTTCGTCCTTCTTGCTGTTGTACGATATCGTCTCGCTACCGGGCAACTTCTGGCGCATGTCGACGTCTTCGACAAGGCTCTCGAACGTGGCTGCGCCTTCCGAGTTCACCTCGACGACGCGCCAACACTTGGTTGAGCGGCTGACGGCCTCGGTCGCTTGGGTCGAACCTCCGTAGGTGGTTCGGACCATCTTGCGATGAACGACGTCCCAGCGAAGCTCCTCGCCCGCCTTGAAACGATACTGAAGCAGGTGCTTGGCCGTCGCCTCGTCGTCGGCCGCCCTCGCCATGGGCGACAAGAAGGCCAAGAAGACCAAGAAAGAAAGCCCCGAATGACAAATTCCTCGGACCGTCATGCTCGCGTCCTTTCGAGACAAATGGTATCGTTGCGCCGCCGCTTGTCCCCTCGGACCATGGAAACGGCGGCCTATTCTCCGTTGCGCCGAAATCGGCCGCTCCAGCCCNNGGCGACCAGCTTGAAGCAAACGTCGGCCCGACGCACGCGAACCCGATCGCCCGGCTCCAGCACTCCCAACACCCGACCGTCGACAACCACCGACGCCTCGCGATGGGGCGTGACGACCTCGAGCTCGAAGACTCGATCGGCCGAATCAACCACCGGGCGATGCGTCAACGTGTGCGGGCTGATCGGCGAGACAACGAACGCCTGCAAGTCCTTCCGCAGAATCGGACCGCCCGCCGAAAGACTATGGGCAGTCGATCCAACCGGCGTGCTGACGATCAGGCCGTCGCAACTATAAGTGGTAACCAATTCCGAGTCAACATAAAGATTGACGTCCAGAATGGCAAAGGGCGCTCCATTCTGGACAGCCACTTCGTTGAGCCCCAATTGTTGCTGGACCACTAGCCCCCCGCGGACCAACTCGCACACGAACATCAGATGCTCGATAGCCCTCAGTTCCCCTCGGCGGTATTGACCGAGCACCTCGGGCAGTTCATTGGGCGGGACATCAGCCAAGAACCCCAGCTTGCCTAAATTGACCGCTATTACCGGAACTTGGTGTCGGCCCATCTGCCGAGCTGCGTGAAGAATCGAGCCGTCGCCACCAAGCACGACTGCCACGTCGGCTTCCGCTTCCGAGAAATCCTGGTCCCCCGTCAGATCGCGGCCAACGATCCGATCCGTCTTCTCGATCAGCGCGCCCAGCCGCTCGGCCTCCTCGGGGACGCCGCGACGGCCTCCAAAGCCTAGAAGCAGAATTCGCAGGGGACCGCAACCTTCACCCGTTTGACGGTCGATTGTGTTCATGACTCAATCCCCGGTGCATCGGTAGGGAAAAAATTGCCTTTAGCGGTTCTCGGGCGAGACCTGCCCCACGGAGCGGCGGGTTTTCGCCATTTCGCGGCACGCCGCCGCGATGCCGCCGACGTCCAACCCCAGATCGGCCAATAATTCGGCACGCGAGCCGTGCTCGATGAATCGGTCGGGAACGCCAAGCCGACGGACGTGGGCCGTTTCGAGCCCGGCCTGGTTCG
>DOEZ01000210.1 GCA_003532715.1 Planctomycetaceae bacterium | reverse complement strand
CCGTTCTTGCCGTCGCGGCGTCACGCGCGTCGAGTTTCTCGTTTTGGTCGGCGTCGCGGGGCTGGTGTTCTGTCTGGTCATTCCGGCGATACAGGCGGTTCGCGAGGCGGCAAGGCGGGCCCAGTGTCACAATAACTTAAAACAGATCGGCGTGGGCCTTCACAACCACCACGAGGCACATCGCAAGTTTCCCGCGTCGAACGACGTGCGGCTTCTGGAGACCCCCAGCAGTTCGTGGCGCGAGGTTCCACTGCGCACGCCGGCCGAGCCGGACCCGAGCGTGGGGCCCGCCGAGTATGGGACGAATTTCTCGTGGCTCATGAAGACCATTTTCTATATGGAGGAGGGGGGCAAGCCATGGTTCGACGTCAACCTTCGTGCGTGGGACACGAGCAATTTGGTTAATCGCGAGACGCGAATGCCAAAAGACCCGGATCGCCCGTGCCACCAGCTCTACTGGACGGCGTCGATCGTGTACTTCAAGTGCCCAAGCTTCCCCGACGGCGATTTCTGTCAGGCCAATCCTCGCGCCGGCGTGACGACGAATCCGTACGACCCGAGCACGCCCTACGGTCCGGCCGGGTTGACCAACTACGTGGCGCTTGGCGCGACCCATTCGGACAGCCTGCTGGGCGTCGAGACCAACCGGCTGGCCGGAGGCGAGAAACACCCCAACGGCGTGATTTACCCGGGCAGGCAGACCAGTATCCGAGACATGAACGACGGAACGACGAACACAATCGTTGTCTGTGAAACGCGCGAGGTGACGCTCGCGGCGTGGTACGAAGGCTCGACGGCGGCCGTTTTCGGTTTGGTCGGCTCGCCGGCCTTTGTACTTGTAGACCAGCAGCGGTGTCCTGGCGCCAAGTTCGGCGTGCCCGCCGAAGGAACGGAGACGACGTTCAATTACGGCAACGACCGGTCGAACCCGAAGCGTTTCTATCTGGCCGAGGGCCCGGAAGGCGTCCCGTGGGTCCATGGACCGAGCAGCCATCACCCGGGAGTGGTCAACCAACTGTTTGGCGACGGCAGCGTACGAAGCATGCGGGACGGCCTTAACCCCAGGGTCTATATGTGGCTCATCACCCGCGCCGGCGGTGAACCCGGGCTCATTTCTCGCTACGTAGACGAGGAATGAGCGCGATTGGTGGGGCTCGCAGACATCATTGCGACGTGCGAATCGGTTCTCGTTCAGGAGGGTGGCGTCATGGTCTGTTCGCGTTCTTCGTGTCATTTGCGATCTTCTCGCCGTTTTCACCGTTCTTGCCGTCGCGGCGTCACGCGCGTCGAGTTTCTCGTTTTGGTCGGCGTCGCCGGGCTGCTGATCTGTCTGGTCATTCCGGCGATACAAGCGTCTCGCGAGGCGGCAAGGCAAGCACGGTGTCAAAGCAACCTGAAGCAGATAGGCCTGGCACTGCACAACCACCACGACGCGCATCGCAAGTTTCCCGCGTCGAACGACGTGCGGCTTCTGGAGACTCCCGGCAAGTCGTGGCGCGAGGTTCCGCTTCGGACGCCGGCCGAGCCCGACCCGAGCGTGGGGCCCGCCGAGTATGGGACGAATTTCTCGTGGCTGACGAAGATAAAGCCTTACTGCCAAGAGAGCGGCGAGTACAATTGGCTCGATGTGAGGAACCATCGAGCTTGGGACACGAGCACTCTGATCGATCCGACAACCGGTCGGCCGCCAAATGACGCCACCATTTGCCATCAGATGGACTGGATCAGGTCTCTTCCTTGGTGCAGATGCCCCTCTGCGCCCGACGGCGATTTCTGCCGGGCCAATCCTCGGGCCGGCGTGACGACGAATCCGTACGACCCGAGCACGCCCTACGGTCCGGCCGGGTTGACCAACTACGTGGCGCTCGGCGCGACACACTCCGACAGCTTGCTGGGCGTCAAGACCAACCCGCTGGCCGGCGGCGAGAAACATCCCAACGGCGTGATTCATCCGGGCAAGCCGCAGAGCATCGACGACATCGCCGATGGAACGACGAACACGATCCTTGTCTGTGAAACGCGCGAAGTGACGCTCGCGGCGTGGTACGAAGGCTCGACGGCCGCCGTTTTCGGACTGGTCGGTTCGCCCACCTTCGTCCTTGAAGACCAGCAGCGGTGTCCTGGCGCCAAGTTCGGCGTGCCCGCCGAAGGGACGAAGACGACGCTCAATTATGGCAACGACCGGTCGAATCCAAAGCGTTTCTATCTGGCCGAGGGCCCGCAGGGCGTCCCGTGGGTCCACGGACCCAGCAGCCATCATCCGGGCGTGGTCAATCATTTGTTTGGCGATGGCCGCGTGCGACCCGCGATGGAGAGGATTGATCCGAGAATCTACATGGGCATCATCACCCGCGCCAGCCGCGAACCGGGGGTAATTCGTCCATGTGACGACGAGGAGTGAGCCGGGTAGCACCGATAGCTTGCTATCGGTGGGCCGAAGGCCCAAGAGGCGTTCAACCATTTCCGCGCTCTCGCCATGAATTGGGACTTGCGATTGGTGGGGCTCGCGGAGCTCGACCCACCCTACGATTCATTGATCATTGCGACGTGTGATTCCGAGTCCGGCAAGGATTGGCAAGCCATCCATTGCACCCACGAGGGGAGGCTGGACGGGAGGCGGCGTACAAGCTGAGTTCATTGCCACTTGGTGCGTCGCGACGCACGCTACTGGGTTTCGATCATCGGTCGAAGAAACTCGATTGCTCGGCCAGCCGCTTCGGGGCCTTCGTGGCCGTGGCGGCTGAGTTCGACGAAGACTCCGCCCCGATAGCCGATTTGTCGGAGTGCCTCGAAGACGGGCGGGAAGTCGATTTCTCCTTCGCCGAACATCAAGTGTTCATGCGTCCCGGCGCGCATGTCCTCGATATGCACGTTCACCAGGCGCGACGCCCAAAGGTGGACGTACTGCGAGATGGGCGTTTCGCCCTGGCAGTGCAAGTGGCCCACGTCGAGCGTCAGCCGCAGGCGTTGGGCCTCGATCATTCCGAGAAGTTGCTCGAATCGGGCCATCGAATCGACCAACATGCCCGGCTCGGGCTCGAAGCCCAGCGCGACGCCCCGTTCGTCAGCATAGTCGAGCAACTCGGCCAGCCCTTCGGCCAGACGGTGCAACGCCTTGCCGTATTCGATCGGCTCGTGGAGCACGCCTGACCAAAGCGACACGCAATCGCTCCCCAAACCGGCCGCGCAGTCGATCGCGTATTCGTAAAAACGCATCCGTCTGGCCCGGTCGTCGGGATCGGCCGAGACGAGTGTCGGCTCGTGTTTGTGTCGCGGGTCGAGCAGGAATCGCGCGCCCGTTTCGACGACCGATCGCATGTGAAGATCGTCGAGCAGCCGACGCAGACGTTCGATCTGGTCGAGCCGGTCCTTGCGCCGCGGATCGAGCGCGTGGTGGTCGATCGTCACGGCCACGCCCTGGTAACCCAGATCGGCCAATAGCTCGACGGCGTCGAACAAATCGTGATGGGCAAGTCCGTTGGTGTTGTAGCCGAGATACATGACATCACCCAAGTTTTCCGCTAACAGTGTGTCGTCCGGAGTCGTATTATGCAAGGGGGTGGGCCGGTTCAGGATGGTCACCGGAAAATGTCGTTTGTGAATCGGCTCATCTACCCCCGGCTAATTGCTTTGACCCCTTCGGGGTCGTGTTCTGCCCTCCGATTTGTGTTCTTGGCCGAATCCGTGGTTCGTGGCCGGATTCGAAGACGACGATGAGTCGTTGCTCGCCTCTCGCTTGCGCTTCGGGTTGGTGTTGGCTCGCGAATAGTCCAGAATCGTACGGTCCCACCGGCATGTATTGCTGGCTCACGTCTGATAAAACCAGCGTCGCAGCAGCGTGATGGGGACGATCAGGGCGAGGACGGCCAGACCCGGCACAATTCCGGCGACGGCCAGCGTGATGCCCGCGTCGAGGACGATCAGCGCGGCGATGCTTTGGCCGACGGCCCGTTGGACGACGCCGGGCCGCGGGTCGACGAGAGCCCGCAGGAACCGCCACGCCGCCAAGAGCGACATGACCAGGACGAACGCTTGCCAGTGGCCGGGCTGAACGAAGAATTGTCCCGCGTCCGGTTGCCAGGCGGGCAGCCAGGCCAAGAAAGCCACGGCGGCGATCGACAACGCCATGCCAAGCAGGATCGGGCCGCGCGGTACCACGCCCGAGTCGTCCACGTCGGCTTCGCGCCTCGCCATGAACGAAACGCCGACGATGTAGAGGCCAATGACGGCGGCAATCGGCGTCAGATTGACGGTCAGTTCGACCACGCTCATTCCCAGCAGGACGTTGAAGAAGCGGCACGCGCCCAACGCGAGCGGTCCGGCGACCGCGTGGCGTTTGATCGTCGCATTGTACTTCCATATCAGCACGCACAGGCCGACGCCGCATATCAACGCGCCCCACCGAGCCGTCAGAAAGGAAACCAGAAACGAGGCCGCCGCGCCGCCCAGAAGCAATCCCCACCCGAGGCGACTCGCCGCCGAACGCGAAATTCGGCCCGAGGGCAACGGCCGGTCGGCCCGGTCGCGACAGTCTTCTTCGTAGTCGAACACGTCGTTCAGCGCCATGCCGGCCGAATAGAACAGGCTCGACGCGGCGATCAGCAGCCCGAGGGTCAGCCCGGCCGAGACGTCGAAGTCGGCCGCTCGCATGACGACGAAGTAGCCCATCATCACGTCGGCGATCGCCGTGAAGACGTTGGGCACGCGGATCAATTCGAGCCAGTCGCGGATCATGGTTGTTCACCGACAACGCTGGAGAAAGGGAACCGCGGATGAACGCGAATGGACGCAGATGGGGGTCATGGACGGGATGGACGACATGGACGGAATGGACTTGATGGACACGGTGGACGTAGATGCTCGCTTCACGTTTTTTGCCTTTTCCATTTCCCCCCTTTCCCCTTTTCCCGAAACGTGAAACCAGTTTTGATTTGGCGGATTGGTGGAATTACGCAATTCTACCTCATGCTCGGTCGAATGGGAACGGCATGACTTCGGCCAGGGTTTTCGCCCCGGCGGCGAGCATGACGACCCGGTCGAAACCCATCGCCACGCCGGTCGATTGCGGCAGCCCGGCGTTCATGGCGGCCAACAGGCGGCTTTCGCTCGGCAGCGGCCGTTTGCCGTCGAGTTGACGCTGTAGGTTCGTTTGGACATTGCGCCGAACCAATTCCTCGGCGTCGGTCAGTTCATGATAACCGTTGGCCAATTCGATCCCGTCGACGTAAAGCTCGAACCGCTCGGACACCTTACCCCGAGGGCCGTCGTCGCGCACCCGTGCCAGGGCCGATTGCATGGCCGGGTAGTCGTAAAGAATTACCGGCCGCGTCCGGCCAAGTTGCGGCTGCACAAGGTCGATCAACAACAGATCGAGCCAACTGTCGCGATCGGCCGGCGAAAGGCTCTCTGGCGCGTCGATCCGCCGATCTCGCACGGCGGCCACGATCTGGTCGGTTCGCGCCGTGTGTGGATCGAGCCCTACGAACTGCTCAAACGCCTCGCGATAGCTGATTCGCTCGGCCGGCCCGCGACCGAAAAGCGTTTCGGCCAATTCGCCCAGCAGCGTCATTCCCGCGTCGTAATCATCGCCCGCGCGATACCACTCGACCATCGTGAACTCGGGATTATGCAACGGCCCCAACTCATCGCGGCGAAACGCGCGGGCAATCTGATAGATCGCCTCGGCCCCGGCGGCCAGCAGGCGTTTCATGGCAAACTCGGGCGACGTCTGAAGATAATACGGCCGGCCGGCATGCGTGGCTTGTCCACCCTTGCCCGTGTCCAGCGGCGACCTCCCCACCTCGACCTCGAACGGATCCAGATGACGATCGACCACCGTATCGGCCGAGAGCACGGGCGTTTCGACTTCGAGAAACCCGCGGCGATCGAAGAAGTCGCGAGTGCGGCGCAGCAACTCGGCGCGAAACCGGAGCATCTCCAGAGTGGCCGTCGGCCGAAAATCGTCGCCGGCCGAAGCCGAAGGCAACAACGTCGGCCACATCAGGTTTCGGCGCGCTTTCATGGAACCGGCTTGGCCGTCGGGCCGTTACTCTTTTACCCGCTCGATGTATTCGCCGGTGCGCGTGTCGACCCGGATCATTTCGCCTATTTCGACGAACGACGGGCAGAGGATTTCGGCGCCCGTCTCGACCTTGACCGGCTTGGTCACGTTGCTGGCCGTGTTTCCCTTCGCGCCCGGCTCGCAGTATTCGACCTTTAGCACGACGTGGTTGGGCGGCGTCAGACTCAGGGGATTCTCGTTGAACAGAATCATGCTGCAGCCCATACCCTCCTTGAGATACTTCCAGGCGTCGTCGACCTGGGCGACCGTCAATTCGTATTGCTCATAGCTTTCGTTGTTCATGAAAATGAACTGGTCGCCCTGGCGATAAAGGTACTGGACGGCGACTTCCTCGATGTCGGCCGCTTCGAGCGCGTCGCCACTCTTGTAGGTTCGGTCGAGCACCGTGCCGCGGATCAGGTTCCGCAGCTTGCATTTGTACAACGCCTGGCCCTTGCCCGGCTTGACGAAATTGCACTCGATCATCAGATAGGGGTCGCCCTCGATTTGGACCTTCAGGCCCTTGCGAAAATCGCTTGTGCTGTAACTGGCCACGATTGGATTCCTGTGATTCTTCTGGACGCGAATGGTTTATGGTACGATGGTCGGTTATGGCAAGTATGGATCACCCAAACAGGGCGTGCGGTTCGACGAGCGACGGCGACTGGCGCCGCGAACTGACCGAGGCCGTCCGCGACGGGACCGAATTGGCGCGACGGCTCGGTCTGCCCGACGACGTCGCGGCCCCGTCGGGCGATTGGCCGGTGCTCGTACCTCGGCCGTATCTGGCTCGCATCAAGCCGGGCGATCCGCGCGACCCGCTGTTGCTTCAGGTGCTCCCCCAATCGGAGGAGTCCCTTTGTCCGGCCGGTTTCTCGACCGATCCGCTCGACGAAGCGGCCGAAGCGGCCATCCCCGGTCTGCTTGCGAAGTACCAGGGCCGATCCCTCATCGTAACAACCGGCCAATGCGCCGTCCATTGCCGCTTCTGCTTCCGGCGTCATTTTCCCTTTGCCGAAGCCCCCCTTTCTTCGGGCGGGAATACCCCAGAAACCGAACCCCGAGATTCAACCAGCGGGCCCAACGCGTCCCTGACCGAACCCCGAGCGTCGGCCAACGGGCCTTGCCGTGACAACGCCGGTCCAAGCAGCCACAGCCACGCTCCGGCCCTCGCCCAAATCGCCGCCGACCCAACGATCCACGAGGCCATTCTCAGCGGGGGCGATCCGCTCATGCTCGACGACGAGCCGTTGGCCGATCTGATCCGACGGCTGGCCCAAATCGACCACCTCCGCCGCGTCCGCGTCCACACACGGCTGCCCGTGGTTGTGCCCAGCCGCGTCACGCCAAGCCTCGTCGGATTGCTTCGCGCCACTCGCCTGAGCCCCCGCGTTGTCGTGCATGTGAACCATCCGGCCGAGATCGACGCGGCCGTCGCTCGCAGCTTCGCCCGACTGATCGACGCGGGCATTCCCGTGATGAGCCAATCGGTCCTGCTGCGCGGGGTGAACGACGACATCGAGACGCTCGCGGCGCTTTTCGAGCGGCTCATCGACTTGCGAGTGATGCCCTATTATCTGCACCAACTCGACCGCGTGGCCGGCGCGGCCCATTTCGAAGTGGACGAATCGCGCGGACGCGAACTGATCGACGCACTGCGAGCCCGACTGCCAGGCTACGCCGTGCCTCGTTACGTCCGCGAAATACCGGGTAACCCCTACAAGTCTCCCTTGACCCGGATCGTTCACGATACGCATACCAACCCGAAGCGCAAGCGAGAGACGCGAAACGACGTATCGTCGCCTGCAAACCCGGCCGACATCCTGCACCCCGCGTCGAAGGCGGCCACAACACCCGATTGCCCGGCCCGCATCGAAGTGTTAGAATGCGTACCATGTGTGTGACGACGGGTTCTCTTCGCGCGTTTGCCCCTCGGAATGCGGGCCGCGCAATCATGGCCGTTTCACGATCACTATGGAGGGCTGCGGCATGGGGTTCCTGCGAAAACACGCCCGGAGAATCACGTTTGCCGCGGGCGTGCTACTCATTCTCTACGGGCTTCTCGCGATCTACTATTGGTATTACCTTCTGGCACCCGTTCGCCGAATCATGGATCCGAACTGGCGAGCGGCACACTCCGAGCAAGCATACTGGCAGGAAATGCGAAACGTCGTTAATCGCACCGGTGTGTGGGAACACGATAGCGTATTCCCGATGGGCCGGTACGGCGATGAGTGTTGGGCGGAAGAGGCCATCAAGCATTGCGACCCAGATGCAAAATGGGTGCTCTGCTGCTCGCCCGGGGACTCCCTGACGTACATGACAAACCAGGAGGCGACACAACGCGCCAACGACTGGCACGAGTGGTGGAAGCAAAACAAGCATAAGTCTCAGGTGGAGTGGATTCAGGACGGCTTTGCCCAACACGGGATCACGGCGACCGTCCCGCCCTCGCCCGAGACCATTGAGGCGTTGCTCAAGCTTCTCGATAAGCCCGAGGACGAAGACATCGACGCATCGGAGGAAGAAGAAACTGGCGAAGAAGTCGACGAAGTCAAGGAGATTCCGGGATACCTGCGATACAATGCGTATCGATGGCTGCGGGATTCGGGTTTCGAGCCCGTGCGTTATCTGCTTTCGAATCGCGACGTCTCGCCGGAAGTCGCACGCGGCTTGCTGGAATACGCCAAGTTCGAGCGCGAGTGGCCCAAGTCCAGTGGCGTCGGGATTCTTCCGTTTGGCAAGAAGACCGTGGATGACGGGTTCGAGGGTCCGCCGATGACGGAACCCTCGTTCCAGCGGATGGCGGCCTTGGCCATCTTCGTACCATCATGCCTTGGCGTGTTCCTGCTTGTGTGGTCGATTTGCGGTTGGCGGCGCCAGTTTTCGATGGGAGGTCAACGGACAATTGAATCCGAAGGAACCAATCAGGGAGAAGCAATATGAAACCGGCAACGATCTTACTGTTGACTTGCGTTCTGCTGGTCAACGTTAGCGACGGCAGTGCGACGGAGACGAAACCATTCACGGGGGAGGCCAAGACGATCGTCGAGATGGTCCAGAATTCGCAGAGGGCCGGGATTCTCGATCGCGACTTCGACGCGTACATGGCGATCTGGTCCGACGACGCCAAGATGATTCAAGGACGCGGCGAGAAGCCGGGCAAATACGATTTCATGATCGATCTGGCCGCGATCAAGGCGAAGCACCGCGATTCGCAACCACGACAACGTCGGATGCGGTACGAGAAGGAACGTATCGACATTTCCGGCGAGACGGCCGTCTTTCGGTGCCGCACTTACCTTTCGGAGTTGGAGTGGATAACCGCGACGGACGAGATCTTCCGGCTGCGGCGGACCGACCAAGGCTGGAAGGTGTACGAAAACCGCTTCTGGCCCGTGGCTAGCTATACGTGGTGTGCGAGCACCCACTATACGGCGGAGACCTGGAAAAAGCTGGATGCGGAAGTGGCGCGTTTGAAGAAGGGAGACGATCGGCTCGCCTTGCTCGATGCCCTGTTCCATGCCCACCGGATGAAGGAGGCGCACACGACGGCCAAGCAGTGGACGGAAGACGAGAAGGACAACGTGACAGCTTGGGTCTACCGTGGCTACGCCGCCAACTGGCTCGGAAAGAACAAGGACGCGATGGGCGCGTTCCGCAAGGCGCTCGAACTCGACAATGACGCACCCGTGCCCGACTATGTCCCCAGAACTTCCACCCCCATTACCAACTAGCCCCGTTATCGGTCGCCCGCATCGCCCCTATCACCACAGCCACCCTCCTAACAACCCACCGACCGTCAAAACCCATCCGCCGCGAGTCGCGATGGCGCCGATGGAGTCGATGACCCCGGCGACGGCGTCTCGGCGCGAAGGTACACGGGGTGGACGTTCCAGCGTTGTCCCTCGTCGGTCACGAGGCTGGCGGTTTTCTTGTTGAGCCGAATGATGACGCCCGCCCTGTCGCTCCCGTCGGACGTCGTGAATCGCACGCGGTCGCCCACGTTGAAATGGGCCAGCATGACCGTGCTGCGCGCCTGATGGATGAGTTTGAGCCGGTCGACGATCAACCGGTTGAGGTAGCGGAGGTCGTCCTCGTTCCAACTCCGGATCGCCTCGGCCACTTGCGCCGGGCCCACGACCTCGAATCGCCTGTCTTCCATAACCGTGTCCTCGACAACCGTCTCGAAACGCGACCGGGAAATACGCCACGCAACCGCAACAATATACCACGGCCCCCAGCCGGCCGCCACTCGCCTTCGCCCCTCGCCCCCATGCCACCGTCGCGTAGCGACAGCCCCAAAGTCGCCTTTCGCTCCGCGAAAGTAGC
>DOEZ01000716.1 GCA_003532715.1 Planctomycetaceae bacterium | reverse complement strand
GTTTGTTGGTTTTGCCCGGGGCTCCCCTCGCGGTCGGTCGGCGTTCGGTGACGCCGCGGGAGCATCGGGTCGCGTCAAAAGGCGGCCAGGGCGTCGGCTTCGTCGTCCTTGATGTCGAACAGGCGGTTGAGCTTGGTAATGGCGAAGACTTCGTAGATTTCGGGCTGTATATTGCTGAGTTTCAGGGCCCCGGCGGCAGCTTTTACCTTCTTGTCGAGCGTGATCAGCTTGCCCAGAGCAGCACTAGAGAGGAACTCGACAGCCGAGAAATTCAGAAGGAGCTTTTTGCGGTTTTCGACCTCGACCAAGCGCGACAGTTCGCGGCCCAACTCCTGGATGTTCAGGTCATCGAGAATCTTCTGGTCGCGAAAACGCACTACGGTTACGTCTCCAACGTCGTTGACCGCTAACCGTCGATATTCGGCCATCTGAAAGGCTCCTTTGACGAACTTTGCTCGATTCACGTGGGGGCAGGATTCTTACAGGATATTCTTATCCCCATGCGGGAGGGTGTCAAGATGCCCAGCGGCCGATTGCGTCTTCTGCCAGGCCCGCGAGTGTGAATACACCTCGTAGACACACCCGTTGGGCTGTGATTGCCACGAGACGCGTGCCGCGATGCGGGCCCTCTAGTCGGGTTTTTTCATTGCCATGGCATGGAGAATCAGCACCGATCCGGCCGACGCAAAAGCATACCCCAACCAGGGTGGCGGCTGGAATTGCTTCGGTGGGGTAACCGTCTGCGAGGAGAAGCCAAACGTGTCGGCCGCTTCGATGGCCGCCGTCGAAGGATGGTTGGTCTTCTCGGCCAGGAATTTGGTGAATTCCGCTGTCATGACGTACTCGTGGGTCAGCAGAAACTGCAGGCCAAGGAGCAGGGCGATCATGCCGAACAGGAAAAACTGATTGCGGTTGATTTCCATCGCGCTACACCCACAGTCATCTTGAGGACCACGAAAGGGGAGAAACCAGTGGCTCGCCGCATCTTCTGCCAAGGCTGAACCCACCAATTCTGTTCATCGTTTCGGCAGCTTCGGTCGGTTCACCCCCGCGACGCACATGCCGGTTATACCACGACGCGAGGCCCGATTGGCACGAATTTGCGGGCTGAAACGAGTAATCCCTCGGCGTTTTGCCGACATCAGCGTGGCCGTTTACAGACGCACTACGACGAACTATACTGGTGTCCAAGTTGACGCCGAGACGCTGGCCCGCAACTGCGGCCGACCAGAAAACAGAATACTCGGGGCGTGGCGCAGCCTGGCTAGCGCGCCTGCTTTGGGAGNNGGAGGTTCGAATCCTCTCGCCCCGATTAATTATAAAGTTCGCCGAATCCTGGACTTAGGATACCTGCTGGTGGTCAGCAGTGCGGCCCAAAAGCCTCTGAAAATGTAGTACCGGTACTACTTTTCGAGGAAGGAGGTGTCGCACTCATGGCTCGTCGAATTCCCAAATACCGGCATTTCAAGCCGAAGAACCTCGCGGTGGTCCGCATCTGGGGCAAGGATCACTATCTGGGCCGTTATGATTCACCTGAAAGCTGGGAGCAATACCACCGGCTCCTTGCCGAGCAGGCGGCCAACGGCGATCAGGCATGTATCGATGTCGAGCAGACAGCAAGCCCGCTGACGGTGGTCGAGGTTGCTGCCCGCTATCTCCGGTTTGCCCGCCGGTATTACCGAAAGGACGGACGCCCCACCAGCGAGCTGGACGAGGTGCGTCGTTCGCTTCGATGGCTCTGCTCCCACTACGGTCGCACGCCAGCCGCCGACTTCGGGCCGAAGCGACTCCAGGCCGTCCGCCAGGCGATGATCGATTCGGGAGTCCTCTCACGTGGTGTGATCAATCGGCGGATTGGCCGTGTCAAACGCGCGTTCAAGTGGGCCGTCGCCGAGGAGCTGGTACCGCCGTCGATTCATCATGGGTTGAACGCGGTGGTGGGGCTTCGAAAAGGCCGGACGACGGCCATTGAACGCCCCCCCGTGGAGCCCGTGGACGATTTTGTCGTCGACGCGACCCTCCCGCAGCTACCCAAGGTCGTCGCCGACATGGTCCGTATTCAGAGACTTACCGGCTGCCGGCCGGCTGAGGTTTGCATGGTCCGCCCCTGTGATATTGACCGAAGTGAATCCGTCTGGCGATACAGGCCCGAGTCGCACAAGACGGAACACCACTTGCGAGAACGTGTCATCTTCATCGGGCCCGAAGCCCAAAGCGTCTTGACGCCCTATCTGCTGCGGCCAGGTGATCAATACTGCTTCAGTCCGATCGAGTCCGAGCGGAAGCGGAGTAGGGAGCGGCGAGAGAACCGTCAAACGCCGATGACTCCGTCACAGGCTCGACGGCGACCAAAACGTCGACGTCTGCGCCCGTTGGGAGATTGCTACACCACGATAACGTACCGGCGAGCCATCCATCGCGCCATCGACAAGATCAATCGTGAACGAATGGAACAGGCCAAGAAGGCAGGAAGACAGACCGATGACGTGGAACTGCTGCCCAAATGGGCGCCCAACCGCCTTCGCCACACCGCCGCGACGACAATTCGCAAGCAGTTTGGCCTGGAAGCGGCCCAGACGGTCCTCGGCCATGCGAGGGCTGATGTGACCCAGGTTTACGCTGAACGCATCCGATCGGCTACGACATCTTCGAAGGCAACACGTTCGAAGGCAAGACGCTTTTGCCGGTATTACAGCGTATTGAGCGGGAATATGGTTTCGACAAGCCTGTCGTTGTCGCTGACGCGGCAATGCTCAGCGACGACAACCTCGTGGCGCTGGACCGAAACGAATTTCCCTTCATTGTTGCCGCGCGCCTTCGCAATGAGACGAAGGCCGTGCAGGAGGAGATTCTTGTGCGATG
>DOEZ01000290.1 GCA_003532715.1 Planctomycetaceae bacterium | reverse complement strand
CCGGTTCGAACCGCATAGACAGGTTCTCGCCTTCCGGCCCCGGCAGCGGTCGCCAGAACTCAAAACGCTCGACGCCCAATCCGTCGGGCGGCGACTGGACGGCGCCGGCCGTTACCTCGGCTCGGCCCAGATGGGCCACCGACTTCAAACCGGTCACGAGCCGACGGCTGCCGCGAACCAGAATCGCGTCGTTCGCATCGAGGCACACGAATACATACCGCGCCGCGTCGAACTCGACGCCGAAGTCGATCCACGCCGTTTGGTCGCTCCCGGCCGCCNNTCCACGGTTCGAGTTGCCCAGGTTTGCTCGGGCGTGTAGACGTCGGGCTCCCGTGCCGATCGAAGCGACGCGATCAGCCGCGTGTCGCGCTCGACATCGACGCGAAAAGCCACGCGCGGCAGCGGTCCGGGGCGAACCGGCAGAAGCATGGCCCTGGGGAATTCGAGCCGATGCAATCTTCCGTCGGCCGGCAACTCGTCGAGCTGCAACCGGCTACTCGCCGTCACGGTTGTCCGGCGAGCTAAATCATCGGGGTCGTCGAGTANNGTATCCGGGGATGAACTGGCCCGTGCGAGCCAGCTCGCGCTGTAGTCGCCCGACGTGTTCCGGCCGAGCCAGTTCGGCCGGCGTAAGTCCCTCGTGCCGACAGATGGCCGCCGCCATGCCGACCGCCTGGGCGTTCTGGGCGCAGGTGGCCATGACACGGATCGACCCGAAGGCGACGTGCGACGCGCTGATGATCCGCCCGGCCAGAAACAGGTTCTTGATGTTACGGCTGTACATCGCGCGAAACGGAATGGAATAGACGCCCTTCGAGTGCCATTGACTGCACGGCGGGTGTTCCGAGTAGACGCCGTCGGCCGGGTGCAGGTCTATCGACCAGCCTCCGTGCGCGACCGCGTCGGCATGGCGCGTCCGCTCGACCACGTCGCGCTGCGTGAGCATATAGTCGCCCTCGAACCGTCGGCTTTCACGTTTGCCGGGCACCGTGCCGACCCATTCGAGCGTGAGCGTCTCGGCCTCGGGGAAGTTGCCCGAATTCTTGATGTAATCCCAAATCCCGTAAACGATTCGCCACAGTTCCCACTTGATGGCCTCGGCGTCGTGGATCGTGTCGAGCCGTCCGCCGTATTCGAGCCACCATAGATCGCGGCCTTGCGTGGTCGGGCTGATCCGTTTCCATCGCGTGATCTTCGTGATGTCATCCAAGGCGAACCGCGGCGGCACGAACGGAACCGGGCGGCCCGCGTCTTTGGTCTGGAAGTAGATCGAATGGCCCAGCAAGTCGCCGTATTCGAGCGGAGTTGCCAACGGCTCGCCGAACTCGTCGGCCGACTCGGCTCCCATCCGGAAGGCGGCCCCGGCGAGAAATCCGACGACGCCGTCGCCCGAAGCGTCGCAGAACCAAGGGGCCGCGATTTCGTGCATGGTCTGCGACTGGCCGCAAAACGCCCAGACGTGGGAAATGGTCTCGGCGTCGTGCTTCACGACCTCGAAAACGGCCGTGTCGAGCAGCAAATGGATACTCGGTTCGGCCGCCACCATGTCCAATAGCAGCGAGTCGCTCAGAACCGGATTGCCCAAGGGATTGCGATAGACGTTTTCGACAAGGAACTCGTCGATCACGCCCCCCTCGCGGGCCCAGCGATTGTTGTTCGCCCCCGAAGCAGTCGCGCCGAGCGTGACCATGCGGATTTCGCTCGAGGCATTGCCTCCGAGCACTGGCCGGTCTTGGACCAGCGCGACGCGCAGGCCCGCGCGAGCCGCCGTGATGGCGCAGCACGTTCCGGCCAAACCTCCGCCGACGACAACCAGGTCGGCCTCGGAAGTCTTCTCGCGGTGTTTTCGTGGGCCGGTGGCCTGATCTCGCAACACGGGACGTTAATCCTTATTGAGGTAGTGGTTCGTACACTCAAGCGACAAACCGTGGAGCACGGCTTGACGTGACGAGAGAATTAGTGCTTCGTCGGAGTGTGTAGCTTCATGCGTACGGTGAATAACCCACCTCTGCCACGCTGAAGGTCGTTGGCATTGCTGGAATCAACAGGCGATTGCAGTCATGCGGTAATGTCGATTACGTCGCGCGGCGGCCAGGAGCAGACACCACAAGAGGAAGCCCGCGGACGGTTCGGGAACTTGGCTGGGGGTCGCCTCGCTCGGGCCGTGACCCCAGTTGGCCGCCAGAATCGAGGCGTCCAGCGCGTTGACGAGGCCGTCGTTGTTGAAGTCGCCTTGGGCCCACCCGCCGGTTTGGCCCCAGTGGCCGGCCAGGATCTTTGCGTCCGCCTCGTCCACGCGTCCGTCGCCGTTCGCGTCGCCGGGCAACGTAGGGGTGAGGGGGAAGAGCAAATCGCTCCACGTCCGAGCCATTCGAATTTCGTCGAAACCGATGGCCGCATTGGCCCCCACGTTCGAGGTCGAAAGAACCAGCGTGTCGACCAGACGATTCGGATCGCCATTCGGCACCAGCCAGCAGACGCCGTCGAGGGCGAACGATGGAAGGCTCTCGGCCCAAAGATTGGTGGGATTCAGCCAGACGGTGACGTTGTCGAGCCCGCCGTCTACGTCCACGTCGACTCGCAGGACAAAGAGGTGGGTTCCCGGTTGGATATTGTCACCCACGACGTTGGTGACCACCGGGTAGGGTGACCCATTGTCGCGGTAGCGGACCACCGCATCGACGCCGCCGGCGCCGTCGCCGCGAAAGCCCCACTGAAGGCCGATCGTGTAGGCAACGCTCGGATCGCCTTCTTCGGCGTTGAGCAGTCCGGTCAGGGCGATCGCACTGCCGGCGGTCGAGAAGTTCTGGTCGAAGCTCATCAGGCCGGCCATGTAGAAGATGCGGTCATCCGGGGTGACGTCGCCGGCGTCGAACTGACGCAGCACGCTCTCCTTGCCCGAAATGGCCGTGGGCGAATGAAACCGAACGGCGCCGTCGCGGGTATCCAGGTCGGAATTCTCCAAACCCGAACTCACCACCTGATATCGCGACGTGTTGGATCCTTGTCCCCGGCTCCACGAACCCAAGAAACGCCCGACACTTGGCGACGGCTCGGCGGCGACCAGCGGGCCAATCGCGTACTCCCCCGCCGCGGGATTGGCCGGAGCGCCGGTCAGAAAGGCCTCCTCGATCATCGGTGCCCGAAACTCGGTCGGTCGAAAGCTCACGTAAACCAGTAAGTCTTGCAACGTGACGCTTTTGGTCAACAACGATGAGCCCTCCAGGCGGAACTCATTCACGCCTTGATTCACGAGGGCCAAATCGACTGCAAAATCGAGGTAGCCGTTCGAGAGAACTCCGCCGGTGAGCAGTTGACCGTTGAGCCGCACCCCGAGACGGTCGGCATTGGGAAGGTTGGCTGTTTGCAGGCGGAGTCGCACGCGGGCATCCTCGGGCGTTCGATCGGCAAGATCGTCACCGATCGTTAGCGGAATGGTCCGAGTCTGCCCCGGGGCGATCGACATGGTCCGTTCGGGCGAGACGACGGTGCGATTCAGGTAGTCCAGACCTCCCGCCAACGAGCGGAACATGTACCGGACGCTGCGAGCCCCGGTCGTGTAGATCTTGTTGACTCCTTCGAGCGTCGCCGGGTCGCCCGCGAGGTTCCACAGCGGGCTGCGGTCGTCGGAGTAGTTGAACATGTAGACGCCGTCGACGCCCTCGGCCCAGGCCGCGCTGGCTCGACCCATGTACGAATCGAACGAAGCTCGTATCTCGCCCGCCGGGCCGGTCATCCGCGTCTCGCTCAAGCTGGCGTAGACGGGCACGTTATATTGGTGGCCCAGCGCGACCGACGCACGCCATTCCTCGGCGCGGAAGTAGCAACTGACGCTCATCAAGTCAATCAGCCCTTCCCGCATCCATTGGTTCAAGTCCAAGCCGACATCGCGGCAATAGCCGACCGAATCGGGAACGCGAATGGCCAGGAGGATGGGCCTTCCTCGCTCCATGCCGACCTGCTCGGTCATGGTCCGGATGTCGCGCACCAGTTGGGTCATCTTGTCTCGGTCGGCCTGCGTGGCCTTGCCGCCCGACGTGTGCGAGCGAAAGAAGAAGGGATGCCTGAAGAAATCGAGTTCCACGCCGTCGATGTCGTAGTTCTGGCAAATTTCTTTGACGTAAGCCAAGGCCAGATTGCGGATTTCGGCCACTCCATAGTCGACGGCCGACCAGGCGCCGTGGGCGGGCCGCTTGGTGCTGGTGCCCATCAGCCATTCGGGGTGATCCACCTTGAGTTGAGGAAACGCATAGAGTCCCGACTCGCCGCTGGCGTCGTGCGTGTCATTCATCCGCATCGACCAGAACAACTCGATGTTGTTGGCACGCGAGAAACGGCTCATCACCTTCAGCACGTCGGTTCCCTGGTTGATCAGATCCTGGGTCATATTATTGACGTACCGGCCGCCGGTGCTGGTGAATATTTCGCCGACCTGCGTGTTGTGCGTGAACAGCCCGAATCCCGAACTTCGCGTCGTGTAGACGATCGAGTCGACCTGGGTGCCGGCGAGGCCCGAGGTTTGAACGTCGAGCAGGCCCTGAGGCGTGTGTTCCGCGCCGTTGAGCACGTCGCCGCCGTCGTTGTTGACGAGGAGCTTGCGATCGCGCTGCTTGGCCGACTCGCGAGCCGCCCGAAGTTCGGTGAGCGTAATCGGATCGGAAAACGACATTGATGCCTGGAGAAGGCAGGCGACGACCATGCCCGCTAGAGAGGCGGCCCGCGGCAGCACTCGCCAAGACGTCGTGTTCCGAGTTGAACTCATCGGTCGCTACTCGTTGCAGTAATAAGGGTCTCCACCCGCACTTCGCGTCGGATCGCCTGGCTCGCACGGACGGTATACCAAGCGAACCAAGGAATATCCGTAGAATTGCGATAACTAGACTGTTGAAGTTCATTATGGGGCATGTTATGGTATACATCAAGCGTCAAAATCGGTTCATTCCGGATTTTGTCAGCGCGAGTGCCGGACACAACTCGGAGGGAGCGGTAGCTCTGGGGGCTGACGTGGACTCTTGTCCCTTCGGGCGACAAGCCCAGTGGCTATCAATCGGCCCCGAGCGCTCGGTTATCCGTTGAATACGACGACACCATCCCGTTGCGAGCGATCGATCCTCGCGATTACCACGGTACTCACATTTCCTATCTACGGAGGTTTTCGATGTTCCCCTTCCGAGCACTCAGGCCGTCGTCGCGACACTTGACGCACCGGCGACCATGGCGACCCATTGGGTCGAGAGTAACAATGGTGTCCGCTGCGGTGATGTTCGCGGCGATGATGGGATCGTTGCCGACGGCGGTTGGCGAGGCCTCGGCCGAGGCGACAAAGTCGCCCGAACAGATCAGGCAGCAACGCAAGCAGGCCGCTCATCGCACGCGCCGGATTATCCTTAATAACGACGGAAACGACGGCCGCACGTCGCCCGATGAACCTCGCACCCATGAGAACTTCCTCAGACAACGAACCACGGCTCTAGCGGGCAGCCAAGTTGACGCAATTTTCTATTGCACGGGCCTGTTCAACCTTTACACGCATCACAGCAAGGAAACCGAGCCACGCATTTACCGCGAGAAGGATGTGGTGGAATGGGGGTGGGAATTGGGAAACCAAGGGCCCGACTCCCTCGAGACGATGGTCCAGTTCGGCCATCAACACGGCATGGAGGTCTTCTGGTCGATGCGCATGAACGACTGCCACGACTCGACCATGCCGAGGAATCTCAGTCAGTGGAAGAAAGATCATCCGCAGTGTTTGATGGGGAAGAAGGGCGTCCGCTTCAAAGCCGGAGGAAATCGTTGGTCGGCGCTCAACTACGCTGTTCCGGAAACCCGCGACAAGGTGCTTCGCATTTTGACCGACGTGGCGACCCGGTACGACGTGGACGGGCTAGAACTCGATTTTTTTCGCAGCCCAATCTATTTCCTGCCCCAGATGCACGGTCAACCGGTCACGCAGGAGCATTGCGACATGATGACCGATCTGCTGCGACGGGTTCGTCGCATGGCCGACGAGCAGGCCGTGCGGCGCGGCCGGCCCATGCTGATCGCGGTGCGAGTTCCCGACTCGGTCGAATTTGCTCGCGCGATGGGACTCGACCTTGTCCGCTGGCTGGAAGAGGACTTGGTCGACCTGATGGCAGTAACCTGTCTGTTTCGGTTGAATCCCTGGGAGACGAGCGTCGCGCTGGGGCACAAGCACGGCGTGCCGGTGTATGCTTCGCTGAGTGAGTCACGCTTCAAGGATGAGGAGGCCAAGGCACTGCGACATACGGAACCGTGCTATCGCGGGCGCGCTCTGGAGGCCTGGGCGGCCGGCATGGACGGCATCTATATGTTCAACTTTGACGATGTTCAAAGCGAACTCTGGAAAGAACTCGGCGATCCCGAGAAGCTACTCGCGCGAGAACACGTTTACACCACCGGCTACACCACGGTCTATGGCGCCAACAGTTGGTTGGCAAACGGCACGCGATTCCTCAACTTGCCCGCACCCTTGCCGGAGCGTCCCATGACACTCAAGCCGGGCGGATCGGCAACCGTGGAACTGCGGACGGGACCCCCGCCGCCGTCGAATCCTCGCGAAGGACGGACACCTCGTGTTACGGCGAGTCTACGGTTTCAACGGGCCCCCGAAGACCCCACGGTGCTGCAAGTGGAGCTCAACGGTCACGCTCTTGGTGTCGGAGAGTTCAGCGGCGGTTGGCTCGAATATTCCGTCGAACCCGAGTGGATGCAAGAGGGAGTGAATCGTTTTGAACTGCGATTGGTGCCGAGCGAAAAGAGCGGACTCGTGGTCCGCGATCTTGTGCTTGCCGTCAAGCCTCGGGAGGCGACTGGTTCCGCGCACTGACCCTCGCGAGTTCGCTCGAGGATCGGACCGTGTCGCGGCGACACGGTCTGATGGGCAGGTCGGCAATAGCGGTCTATCCTTACCGCGTGAGAGATGATCCACGCTCGATCGGCGGCAGACAGTACGAAGGTGATTGATGCCATGACCGATTTTTACCCCAGCCGCACGCGGCAACGCCAGGATGCGAGGCTCGTGGGAGTCTTCATCGTGGTTCTCGGCCACTTCGCCGTAACGGCCCGCGCCGCTGAACCCGTTGCCGTCGTCGCGATCGCAATCGCCCCGCGAATCGAACGCGTGGAATTTCACAGCAGGGCCTTGGGAGAAACCAGGCGTTTCCACATCGTCCTGCCGGACGGTTTCAACCGTCACGCGAAGGAACATCCGTTTCTGATGCTCCTGCACGGGCGTGGGCGCAATTCCCGGTCTCTCCTTGACGATCCCTCGTCACGAAAATCGTTTCTCGATGCCGGATTTGTTACCCTGTTTCCCGAAGGAGACAATTCCTGGTACCTCGATTCGCCGGCGAATCCCAAGGCGAAATATGCCAGTTATCTTAACGAACTACTTGAGTTGGCGGAAAGCAGGTATGGGCTGAGCAAGCAATCCGAACGGCGAGCCCTGGCGGGCTGGTCGATGGGTGGCTACGGTTGCGTTCGCTTCGCGCAGACGCACCCAGGTCAATTTGGCTCAGTCACTTCGATCGTCGGCTTGCTCGATTACCCTCGCTCTGAAGAGGCGTTTCCACCGGGTCAACGATATCCGGTCCGCACCGAATACTTCGGTGCCGACCCGACCGTGTGGGAGACGCAGAATCCCATGACTTCGGCCGACCGGCTGGCCGGCGCCTCGGTTTTGCTGATCACCGCCGACGCGGCTTTCGACCGGACCATGAATGAGCGTTTCAGCCGAAAACTCAGCCAATTGGGTATTCCGCACGAGCTGAAAATGCTCGACGGAGCCCATTCGATCTCGGTGGTCCACGCGGCAGTGCCCCTTGTGATCGAGCACGCGCGTGCCGCATTTTCCACTCCGAAGGCGCGCAAAACCGGGGTGACAGTGAACGCGGCTAATCGGCGGCCGCGCGGGCCAACTTCGTCGCGGACACCCGTCTATCTGAATTGGGACTACAATTGTTTGACACTGGGTCCCTCGGGCATCGCGGACCTTGTCCGCGACGCGCGCGACGCCGGCGTAAACGGGATCAACCTGAGGATCAGCAACAAAGGGGCCCTGAACCGCCGAACGCGAGTGGGCACGTGCTACAACGAACGGCTCGACGCGTTTGGCGAGGATTTCGACCCGCTGGCCGCGCTGGTGGCCGAGTGCCACAAGCAGGGACTGGCGGCACACGTTTGGATCGACCTGTTCGAGGCCGCGTATGACCCCTTGATCGAGGCCCATCCGGAATTCTCGCCACAAGGACGCCCCGGCAAGCTCCGGCTCAGTGGGGTGCCGTGTTACTCGCACCCCGAAGTGCGCAAGCACATGCTCGACTTGGTCGACGAGTGCGCGGCTTATCGACCCGACGCGGTCTTTTTCTGCACCAAGTCGAGCCACGTTCCCAAGAACCAGCTTAACCAGCCCTATAACCGCGACAGCGGATTTAATCCACCCGTCGTGCAACGTTACCAAGAGCTTCACGGCTTCGACATCCTGACAGAGCCGTTCGATCGCGAGAAAATGGGGCGCATCCGCGGCGAGTTTCTGATCGACTTCCTCGTCGAAGCCCGGCAGCGACTCAACCGTGCCGGAATTCCCGTGATCGTGGGCGCGACCGTCGGCGGCCGACTTCAGCCCACCGGTCCCAACATGTACCTGGACTGGCGTCGAATCGTCAAGCGGAAAGCGGCCGACGTCCTGCTCATGGCCAATTCCCGAGGTGAGTACCACGCGTTCTACGACGCAAAAGGCAGAAAGACGTTCGCCGAAATCCGGCAAGCCTGCGACGCGACGGACGTCCAGTTCTGGCCCTATATCATGTCCAGCGGAACGCACGCACCCATTGCCGAAAAAGTCGGTTTCGCCGGGCTGCTCGACTACCTACCGAAACAAATCAACTACCTGGCCGCGATGGGGGGCGACGGGGTTCTGGTTCACGATCTCGATCTGTACACCCATGATCGGAATCTCCGCCGCGCCCTGTGGAAAGCCGCGGGCCGACGACAGCCGCGGCCCGACCGGGCCCAACCGTCGAGCGACGCTCCGATTCCGGATGCCGTCGCGATCGTCCGCGACCAAGGCGATTCGATTCCTCGCGGTCATTTCGAGCACGATCCCGACGGGTTCTGGTTCCTTCAGTCGTCCTGGGTCTTGGCGCCGAATACGCCGCTGGTGTATCCTTCGTTCGAGCGACACGCCTCGAACTCCCGTCCGGTGGGGTGGATTCCCAATACGGGCCGCAATCCCCGACTCCTGACCGTTTACGACTGGAAAGTGATGCACGGCGACCCTTCTTCGGGCAGGACCTTCTTCGGTCGCGCTAGTCTCATGCTGGGCGCGAAGCCTGACGCCGCCAAAGGATCACGCACCGCATCGTGGACAGCCGAACTCCGCGTGCCGCGTCACATCAGCGGTAACCAACGGATCGGCGTTCAAGTTCACGGTGAGACGCTCAAGGGCATTCGTGCCGTCGGAATGAAGCTGGAATCGCTGGATGACATCGGCCAACTTCTGGCTAACCTCGACGTGCAAGCACCCTCGCAAGGCACGTTTCCTTGGCAACCCGTGGAATTGATCTGGCCGGCCGACGCGCGAGCGAAGAAACTGCGACTGACCCTCTACATGACGGTGTCCGACGGCCGAGACACGGACGGGCGAGTCTGGTTCGATGACCTGAAGATCGAGCCGGTCGATCGGCCGGACGCCGAATCGCTGAAATTCCCGGTCGCCGACGAGGGAAGTCCGGCGTTCGGCGAGCGGCGATCGGCGCGATGGGCCGCCCGGCCCGGATGGGACTTGGTGAGCGTGCCATTTCGAATCATGGACAAGAAGCCGGGGGAGACGCTCAAGTTCGCAATCCGCGCCGAAAGGCCGATGGACGTGACGGTTGAATGGCGAAAGACCCAGGTGAACGGCAAGGGGCAAGACGCCGAAGAGGTCGTCGGAGGCGAGAAGACCGTTGCCGTCAGCGAGACCTGGCGGATTGTCGAGATGCACGTCGGGCCAGATCTATCGCAGTTGGTGTTCCGCTCTTCGGAAGAGGGGATTCTCTGGATTGACGAGATCGACCTTGTCGAGTAGCAATGAGCATGGAAGCATGGTTCCGACAACGGCCAGGTGAAATGGGTGAGACTCATGGGATTCGGTTTTTGGGATTACGTGACCCTCGGGATCTACTTGGCCGTAATCGTGCTGCTGGGAGCCTGGTTCTCTCGGCGGCAATCGTCGACCGATGAGTACTTCCTCGGCAGTCGCAGCTTCCACTGGCTGCCCGTCGCGGTGAGCATGTTTGCCTCACTTTTTAGCGCGTCGAGCTACGTGGCGGCGCCGGCCGAGGCGTTCAACCACGGGATGACGCTGTTTCTGAAGTCGGTCGCCGTGCTTCTGGGGGTTCCACTGGCCGTGGTCCTCTTCGTCCGACCCTTCCGGCGCATGTCGCTGACAACCGCCTATGAGTACCTCGAACGGCGATTCGACCTGAAAGTGCGGCTGACCGCCAGTTTTCTCTTTCTACTGCTGCGGAGCTTCTGGCTGGGGGTCGTCCTANNCCCATCTGGTTCAGCGTCGTTTTGGTCGGCATCGTGGCGACGACTTACACGACGCTTGGTGGCATGAGGTCGGTGATCTGGACCGACGTCATCCAATTCCTGGTCCTTTTTGGCGGAATTCTGTTGGTCTTGGCCACGTTAACCTGGGGCCCCGCTCAAAGCCTGATCGGCATCTGGGAGTATGGACAAGATCGCGGGCACGCTTTCAATCTGGTCGGCGAGGCGAGTTTCTACTCGTTCGATCCGTTCGTTCAGTATTCGCTGTGGGCCTTGGTCATCTCGGCCGTTTTCACCAAGCTGTCGCTGGCCGGCGCCGATCAGATCTCGATCCAACGCTACCTGAGCACGCGCAACGAGAAGGACGCCTCGCGCAGCATGGTTTGGGGGACCCTCCTGGGCGTGCCGGTAATGTTTCTGCTGTATTTCTCCGGCTTGGGGCTGCTTTGGTTCTACGACACGCATCCCGAGCGCGCCTTGCCGAACATGACCGGCGACCATGCCTTGCCGCACTACATTGCCACGGAACTGGCACCGGGCGTGGGCGGCATCCTACTGGCAGCCATCCTGGCGGCCGTCATGAGCACGGTCGATTCGGGATTGAACTCGTTGGCCACGTGCTCGGTCACCGATTTCTACGGCCGCGTCTTTCGGCCCAAAGCGACCGATCGCCAAAAGGTGACGTTGGCCAAAGTCTTGACCGTCGCTTGGGGTGGCGTGGCGATTGCCAGCGCGGCGCTGATGATCTGGCTCTTCGGCGCGCAACGCGGCCAGAACCCGCTGATCTTCGTCTCGGAAGTGACGCTCGGGCTATTCGGCGGAATTCTGTTGGGCATCTTCTTGCTGGGCATTCTGACTCGGCGAGCGACGGCCTTTGGGGCGATGGCCGGCGCGATCGTGGGCTTGGTTGCCGCGGTCGGTGTCACCGCGCCGTACTACTTCCGCGAACTGCCGCCCGGAAGTCCTCGGCTTTCGTTCTTGTGGATCAATATCGTTGGCTGCCTGGTGACGATGGCGGTCGGCTATGCGGCGAGCTATATTTCGCCGCCCCCCATACAGACTGCCAAATGATCCGGAATCTCGCACGCGAGGAGAGCCTCCACGGCGGCGCCGAGTTGCCATCAGCAGCAAGATATGGCCTAACATGAGCCAGACGGTATACACACACCGCAGTGGTTCTTGCGGAGAATCCCGATTCCCCGCAATAAACAGTTGACATGTGGTATACCAGCCATTATGGTGAACACGAGTTCATCGATGGTGGCTCCGGTAGTGCGTCCGATTTTGGTGTGCCTGGAAGAAAGGGTTGCCGTGCGCAGAGGCTTTTCGTTAGTTTTCGCTTTTGTGCTCTTGGCGGTCGGCGGCCTCCTGGGGATTCTACCTTCCCTCGCGCGCGGCATTCAACCCCCCATCGAACTCGAACTCGTTGAGGTGAACAAAGTCTGGGACTTCGCCCCGCACAACGCTTTCACCGATTTGATTCGATTTCAGGGTCAGTGGTATCTGAGCTTTCGCGAGGCGAACTCCCACGCCGTGTCGGGCGACGGTGACGTTCGCGTTCTCCGTTCGGCGGACGGCGCGAACTGGGAGTCGGTCGCGTTGTTGGACTACGGGCCCGCGTGGGACATGCGCGACGCGAAGCTTAATATCACGGCGGACGGGCGGCTCATGCTCAATACGGCGGCCGCGCCTTTGGCCTCGATTAGCGAGCGGCAATCGCTGGTTTGGTTCACCGACGACGGCGCCGACTGGACGGACGGCCCGCACGAAATCGGCGAACCGAATTGGTGGCTTTGGGGCGTCCAGGTTCATCCGACCAGTGGGAGCGTCTACGGCGTGGGATACGGAGATATCACCACGAACCCGCGAACGACACGTCTCTATCGAAGCGAGAACGGCATCGACTACCAGACGATTGTTCCCACGTTGACCGGTCAACCGGAAACGGGTGAAACCTCGCTCATCTTTCGTTCCGACGGCTCGGCCGTGGCCCTGGTCCGCGACAACACGGGCGTGGAACGATCGTTCGTGGGAACGGCCACGGGGGATTACACGGACTGGACCTTTCGGCAAATCGACAAACGCGTGGGTGGGCCGGAATTGATCGAATTGCCCGACGGCAACCTCCTCGCCGCGACTCGTCTTCATGCCCCGGTTGTGCGCACGTCGTTGAGTTGGCTCGACCCGGAGTCGGGCCAGATGACCGAATTGCTGACTCTGCCGTCCGGTGGCGATTCGAGCTATCCGGGACTGGTCTGGCACGACGATCTCCTTTGGATGAGTTACTACTCGAGCCACGAGGGAAAGACGAGCATCTATCTGGCGAAAGTCAGGGTTCATCTGACGTCGCCTCCTCTCCCCCCCGATCGCGCCGGAGTCATGCGATTCCAGGAAGACGCGGAACCGACGCCATGGTATTCGGCCGGCGCGGCACATATCCGGACCGATTCGACGGTTGGGGAGAGCGACTTGGTCATTGTGGGCGAAACGGCCGACCACGAAAAGACTCTGCGTGGCGTCTTCGGCTTCGATCTCTCCGAACTGCCCGACGGTGCGCGCATCGTCGACGCCTCGTTCACGCTTTTCGCCCAGCGCGACAACATCGACGGATCAGATGGACCAAGCGTCGACGGGGAATTCACGCTCGCCTTGCACCGCCTCGTCGCGCCGTTCGTCGAGGGCGAGGTCAATTGGACGTCGCGCGCCGTCGGCGAACCCTGGAACACCCCGGGCGGAGACTTCGAAGACGTGCCGCTGGCCACCCTCACGGCCAACCCCTATCGGCTCCTTACGAACGGGCCGGGCTATACGTGGAGTTCCGATGCACTGATCGCCGCGGTCCAGGCATCGTTCGACGAGGGCAAGACGCTCGATTTGCTGGCGTGCTCGCCGGACGGAGAAACGCAAGAGGATCGCGTCGTCTATTACTTCCATAGCGACGACGCGCTCGATCCGGCACGGCATCCGCTGCTGCTCGTCG
>DOEZ01000503.1 GCA_003532715.1 Planctomycetaceae bacterium | reverse complement strand
GAAGACTATTTGCGCGGCGCGAACCGCGAGCGGATGCTCATCGTCCAGATCGAAGACCCCGAGCCGCTTGACGAGCTGGAGGAGATCGCGTCGATCGAAGGGATCGACATGCTCTTTTTTGGCCCCGGCGATTTTTCCCACGCCATCGGCGTTCCCTTCCAAATGAACCATCCGAAGGTCGTGGAAGTGCGCCGGCGCGTGGCGAAAGCCGCGCTGGATCACGGCAAGTTCGCCGGGACGGTGGCTTCGCCCGATTCGATCGACGAATTGATCGACATGGGGTATCGGTTCCTCAATATCGGGGCCGATGTGTTGATTCTGAGCGAAGGATTCAATAAGGTGGCCGAGGCGTTTCGCAACGCAAAGAAGCCGCAAGCTCGCTAGGATTTCGACCCGTGGCACCTTCGAGGCACAACGCGATGCGTGCATCTGGCGAAGTGGGCGTCGACAATCGAACCGGACTCAGGTGGAATGCGTCGCGTTTGTCGGCGGCCGGATCTAAGCCGGATCGCGGGGATTCGGTGATGGCCAGAGGCGGAACGCGGCGACGAGGGGTTCTCACGCCGCTCTTCACGTTCGTCGCCCTGTCGTCTTGCGCCGTCGCAACGGCAGCCCCGGCGGCGGCAGCCGAGACATCACCTCCGGCCCCAGGCATGACCGCCCTCGACTGGGCGGTTTTGGCGGTCTACGGGGCGGCAATGCTTTGGATTGGCTGGTACTATTCGCGGAGCAACAAGTCGGCCGACGACTATCTGCTCGGTGGCCGCGCGATGAAGCCCTGGATGGTGGGCTTGTCGATGTTCGCCACCTTCTTGAGCGTCCTCTCCTTTTTGGCGATGCCCGGCGAGATGATTCAGCATGGGCCGATGATGCTGGCCCAAGTGATCGCGTTTCCCGTGGTCGCGGTGCTCATCTGCTGGTTGGTCATCCCGTATATCATGCGACTCCGCGTCACCAGCGGCTACGAAATACTCGAATACCGATTCGGCGAGGACGTACGACTTCTGGCCGCGGTCATCTTCCTGACGCTTCGATTTCTTTGGATGGGATTGGTGATTTACGGAACCGTCGACAAGGTCTTTGTACCGGTTCTGCGAATCGATCCGAGTTGGGTGCCCTGGATTTGCGTCGCGGTGGGCCTCGTGACGGTCGCCTATTCCTCGATGGGCGGACTGCGCGCCGTGGTCCTGTCCGATGCGATCCAAGCGATTATTCTGGTCTCCGGGGTGATTGTCGGGATCGTCCTCATCAGCTATCGGCTCGGCGGCGTGGGGGCGTGGTGGCCCACCGAGTGGCAACCGCACTGGGATCCGCTCGCCTGGACGTTTGAATCGGGAAGCCGCGTCACCGTGCTGGCCGCCGTGCTGGGGCCTTTCACGTTTTGGATCGCAAACGCCACGTCCGATCAGATGGCCATTCAACGCTATTTGGCGACGCGCGACCTGCGATCCGCGCGACGCATGTTTGGCATCGCCATGGGAATCAACACGGTATTGGTCGGGCTCTTGTGCGTGTTCGGATTCGCCCTGCTGGGATTCTTCCAGAAAAACCCACACCTAATGGCGGCCGGCCAAGGTTTCGAGAAGGACGCCGATCGGCTGCTCCCCCAGTTTCTCGTCGTCGGACTTCCGCCGGGGATGAGCGGTCTGCTAATCGCCGCACTGGTCGCGGCCGCCATGTCGAGCCTTTCGTCCGGCGTGAACTCGGCGTCCTCGGTCATCGCGGTCGATCTCATCGGCCGTTTTCGAGCGACCCCTCCAACCGAGCGTGAAAACCTCCGAAACTCGAAACTCGCCTCTTGGGGAGTCGGCATCGTCGCGATCGGATTGAGCCTGCTCGCCGGAATGATCACGGGAAATCTTGTCGAGCTGTGCTTCAAAGTTGCCAACCTGTTTTCCGTTCCGCTGTTCATGCTGTTTTTCATGGCGATTTTTATCCCATGGGCAACCAGATTCGGCACGTATGTCGCGGCGGCCGTCAGCACGGTTGTCGCGATCGGCATTGCCTACTACAATTGGTTTGGCCTGGGGTTCAACTGGGTGACTATCGGGCCGATGATCGTCGGCATGGTCGTCGGACCGATCGTGAGCCTGCTGCCGATTGGGCGGGCGTCCGTCTCGCGAATCGACGAACTCGTGAAGACGGAAACCCCGGAAGGTTCGCGCGTTGAACCCCCGCGCGACTAACCCATGCAAGCTGGAGAACGATCCATCATGGAGATTGCCACATTCGCGGCGGGGTGTTTTTGGGGGGTCGAGGACGCGTTTCGCCAAGTCGCCGGGGTGGTCGAAACGGCCGTCGGATATACCGGCGGCGACTGGGAGAACCCGACCTACGAAGACGTCTGTTCCGACAAGACGGGCCACGCCGAGGCGGTCCAGGTCGTGTTCGACCCCGCAAAGGTCACCTACGACGCCCTGCTCGACGTGTTCTGGAGTTGCCACGATCCGACGACGCCGAACCGCCAAGGCCCCGACGTCGGGTCGCAGTATCGGTCGGCCATTTTCCACCACGACGACGCCCAGCGACAGGCGGCCGTGGCCTCAAAGCAAAGGCTGGCCAAATCGGGACGCCAGTCGCGGCCGATCGTCACCGAGATTGTCCCCGCCGGCGTCTTCTATCGCGCCGAGGAATATCACCAGCAGTACTTTGCGAAGCACGGAATGGCGGCTTGCCATCGTCGTCCGTGACGGACGTCGCGATCCGCGAGAGGAAGAAAATTCAGGGGCTCGCCGCACGCGACTCGGCCCTCATGGCGGCCGCGCCGCTCGATAACGGAACGGCCGGCAATCGGTCGAGGGCGGCACCAAGATCGGTGCCGTCCGACGCCCCTCCGCGAGCCCAATTCTCGCGCGAGTCGGTAAGCCGAAAATCGGCTGCCGTGAACGAATCGGGCGATCGACCCGAATCGAACGGCACGACGAAATCGATTCGGCCCCATTGCGAATGGATATCGTTTCCCGGCCAGCGGTCCAGCCAGCCCTGGAAATCAAGCACCTCGGGCGGCAGATGCTGAGTCAGGTTGTCCATTCGCTGAAAGATGCTTGATCCGAAATAGCCGTTTCGGTTTCCCGTCCAGGTAAACCACTCCGAAAGATTGTAGGGATACTCACCCAGCAATTCGATCAACGCGCCCTGAGGGAACGCCACCAGAAGAAGGCTGTCGGAGCACTCGACGCGAACCGGCAACTGCCGAGCCGGCGCGAGACGGCTGTTGTCGAGCCGGCACAGACCCTGCCCCACGACCCCGGTCAAGTGCTTCAGGCGAACCACGATGGAATCGCCGGCCAATATCTCCCGATCGCCTCCCTGGACCCAGAGGAACCACTGATCGGTAACCAGCAGCCCGTTATTCCATGTTAGCTGGACTGGTTGAAGTTCCTCGGCTCGCAATATCGTGGCTCGCCCTCGAATCACGCAATCGTCGATTTCAATCTGGGGCGATGCCGCCAATTCAGAGTTCTGTGTTGCACCGACGCGGTCGGAATTCGGCGACGGCTTCGCGCGAAAGACCGTCACGTCATGATTATGGCCGTTCCGAACGGTCAGCGACGATTGCCGAAGACGCAACGAGGCCGTTCGTCCCATTTCCCAGAGAACCCACTGACTCGCCGGCAACTCGGGTCGAATCTCCATTTCGATCGCCACGTTCACCAACGTCAAATCGCCTTCCGGCAAGGTGATCATCCGGCGAGGATAGGTAACCGGATCGTCTTCATCGGGACGAAAAACGATCACGGGTCGATAGCCCTGACGGGCGCGTATGGTCAGTTTCGCGTTCGGGACTTCAAACGGCCGCTCCTCACGACGCCCGTCGTGGCACAATTCGATAATGTCGCCCGTTCGTGCCGCCGCACACGCGGCGGCAAGTGTCGAAAAGTCGTTCGCCCCCGAGGAGCCAATGCCGACCGTCAGAACCCCGTTATCTCTCGCGGGCACGGCCGCCGACGACGACCAGAGCAGGTCGGGCGGCGAAAAACCTTCGGGAAACACGGCGGAGTCAATTGTCTCGTTCGTCCCCGTCACTACGTCTTCGAGCGCCCCCATGCCCGCATCGAGCGGCGGCAACGTCGAACGTTCGCTCCACACGTCGTCAATGGCCGGTTCGACGCGACCATCGCCGGTCATTCCCCCCGTGGTAGCCGGCGAGGATGGCAATCGGCCGGCCGAGGAGCCGCTTGCCGCTCCATTCGGCTCGCGAGGACTCCCCGACGGCTTTTCAACGACGTTACCCGCGGAATCCGCGGGCGACGAGGGTTCCGGCGACGGCAGGTCGTCGATTCTTTCCTCCACGGGCATCAGAGCTGTCTCGCGAGTGCTCGTCGGCACGGGGGGATCGGTCTCGCTCCTCGAAAGCAATTCTATTGCCGCCCCGATGCACAGAAGCGCCGCCAAGGGCGCGATCCAAGGCAGATGGCGTTGAAGAAACGGCACGGGCCTCGGTTGCGGAGCCAGCCAAATCCGGTGAGCCGGCCCCAACGGACGCAAGCCGATTTGCTCGGCCAGAAACTGAAGCTGCTCCACCAATTCCATCGGCGTCTGATAACGATGGCTTGGGTCCTTCGCCAGCATCTTGCGCAACACGCGCGAGACTTCCTCGGGCAGCTCCGGCCGGAACTCGGCGATCTCCGGGGGCCTATCGGCTTGGTGCTGCAGTAGTTTCTGCAGCACCGTGCCTTCGGGAAACGGGGGCCGGCCGGCAAGCATGAAGAAAAACGCACACCCCAACGAATAGATGTCGCTCCGAGTGTCCACGACGCGAGGATCGCGCGCCTGCTCGGGTGAGATATAGTCGAATGTTCCCAGCGTAACCCCGCTGGCCGTCAAATCGGTCGCGGATTCGTCGGGTCCCTGAATGCGAGCCAGACCCATGTCGATCAGCTTGACATGACCATCGGACGTAATGATCATGTTCGACGGCTTGATGTCCCGATGGACCACGCCACGCTCGTCAGCATGGACCAGTGCGTCGGCCACCTGGAGGGTGTAGCTGACCGCCTGCGGCAACGGCAAGGGACCGTGCTGCTCGACCAGCGTTCGAACGGTCGGCCCCTCCACGAATTCAAACACGAGGTACGGTATTCCCCGGTCCTCGCCGACATGATACACGCGGGCAATGCTCTCGTGGTCCAGTCGGGCTGCAGACCGTGCCTCATTGCGAAAACGAAGCACGGTCTCCGTGTCGCCCGTATGTGTCACGGGTAAGACCTTCAGGGCAACTTGTCGAGCCAGTTGCCGATCGCGGCCTCGGTAAACCCGGCCCATCCCCCCCCCGCCGACAAAGCGAGGATCTCGTAGTCGCCCAGCATGTCACCTGGTTTCAAGCCGCCCGATTCAATGCCGACGGGAGCGTCGCCCGAACCGGGCGACAGGGGCGAACGGCTGGAAATAACCGTCTGCTGATCGTCCGAATGCGGCATGGAACCCGCCCCCTGGGGGCCGACCACGGACGCTTCCTCGCGGTCGGGACCGCCGGCGTGCAACGGGAGTTCACCGGGTCGATTAGTGGAGGTCATGGTCGGTCCTTGCCGGGCAGTCGGACGCTCACAATCCTGCCGAACAACCAAATTGAGTTCCGTTCGAGAGTGAATCGCATACCCTGGCGGGATCCTACCCACCCACGCGACTTGCAGACTGACACAGAAGAGAAGATGTCTAACCCAGAACCTCATTATACTTGCATGCGCGACGCTGAGCAAGAACACCCCCCCGCCATGCGGGCACTATCTAACTCTCTCGAAATCTTTCAACCACGGCTTGTCGCGGTTACAATTAGGTTGAACCGAACGCGCGACGCGTGGCAAGCTCGCAGTTCCGAGACGTCCCTCGCCCCCGTTCTGCCTTTTGAAATCAAGGAGCACTTCATGGCCATCTCAACGTCTCGCCGCGCCTTCCTGAAGATGACTGCGACGGCGGCCACGGTGCTGAGCCTTGGTCGACTGGGCCATAGGGCTGATGCCGACGAGTTGTTGCCACTGTCACGCAATGCGTCATCCGCGAAGAAGCTCGGCTGGCGACTTGGGGCGCAGGCTTACGCATTTCGAAAGTTCTCCCTGTTCGAAGCCATCGACAAGAACGCGTCGTTGGGACTAAGCTGCATCGAAGCCTATCCGGGCCAACGCCTGAGCAAGGAAAAACCCGACGTCATGATGAACGTCGACCTGACGCCGGCGCTCCGCGCCGAGGTCAAGAGTCGCCTGAACGATGCGGGGGTCAAGCTGGTCAATTTCGGCGTCTGCAACCTGACCAAGGAAGAATCCGAGGCTCGCAAGACGTTCGATTTCGCCAAGGAAATGGGCGTCGAAACGCTCGTCTCCGAGCCGCTTCCCGACGCCTTCGACACGCTGGAAAAGCTCTGCGACGAATACGGCGTGAATCTGGCCGTCCACAATCACCCCAAGCCTTCGCGTTATTGGGATTACCGAACGGTTCTCGAGGTCTGCAAGAACCGCTCGAAACGCATTGGCGCTTGTTGCGACACGGGCCATTGGATGCGGTCGGGCATCGACCCGCTCGAGGCCCTTCGGGCGCTCGAGGGACGACTCGTCTCGTTCCACCTGAAGGATCTCAACAAGTTCGGCGTCCGCTCGGCTCATGACGTCCCCTGGGGAACCGGCGTGGGCAACCTCGAAGCCGTCCTTGCCGAAGTACATCGGCAGAAGTTTCAGGGTTTCTTCGCGATGGAATACGAGCACGACACGCCCGAACTGGTCGCCAACATGGCGAAGTGCGTCGAGTACTTCGACCGGATGGCCGAGAAACTGGCTGCCGCGAAGCCCGCCTGATCTCGGTGGCGTCCGCCTTGTCGCGAGGGTACCCTGGCTTTCGCCCCGTCAAATCCGCATTTCGCTTTTTCCCGGGCGGTTTACGTCAATCCGAAGATCGGGTAAACTACTTTGTTCGGCCCCAGCCTTCATTTGAAGGAAGGCCACCCAAGAGGCTGTAGCTCAGTCGGTAGAGCAACGGACTTTTAATGGAACCCGACCGCACCCGGAAACGCTGTAAACCTCGGAAAAAATAGGGTTTTTCGTGTTTCCACTCTTCTCGCGAAAGGGTGTCAAAACGGGTGTAAACGGGGTGGTCCGGGTGTCATGACACCCGCGCCGGACACCTGCCCAGAACGGGCCTACCCACCGGAAGAAGTCCCCCAGCTTCAGTTCCGCAGGGCTCGCGATCCTGCCTCCCTCCCATCTCGGCACCCGCCTCAAAACAGCCGTCATCGCCATCAAGGAGTCCCAATGGCTGTTCGCCGGGCGTCGGGTGAGTAAGTTCGTTATTGCTGCCCAGCGTCATTCCATCCGGACAGGATGACCAGCCCGTCCGGCCACAACCGACCCCACGCTGACAGCGCGAGTGATGCCCGCAGGACAAGGCTGGTGCCGCAACAGCCCGAGGACCAGTCGGCTGGCCGTGACATGCCCGCAGATGGCTTTCAAAGATCGCCTGAGAGCCTTCGGGCGAACCTTGGTCCCAAAGACCTTCACGGCGTGCGAGGCTGCGAGCGAGCTTCTTGTCGCGTCTGAGAGTCCGCCATGGCCTGTCGCTGCTTTTGGCCGCTTCACCCGGCCACGTGGCAATCAGAATAGGCTCTCAGCCCGCCTCCTATTCTGATCGTCCGGGGGCATCCCCGCTTCTCCCACCCCTGTATTTGAAGCCTTCCTGTTCGGGCAGCTTGAGCAAACCGCATGCCTTGATTTGTAATAAGCGATTAACGGGGCTGCCTTGCCGCAGTCTGAAGATGATTGGCGGCATGCTCCCTTGGTTCATCATGACGGAATGGGCCACGAACGTCGGTCGTGGGTTACATCGAGCGGGATCCCGACGAAACTCCACCCTGGGATTTCGCAAGAAAAACGAGCACGTGGCGAAGCGTCGGGAAGTCGTCGAGCGAAAGGTCGTCCGACGGCTGTACGTCGAAATACTCGCCCAATTCGCCGAACAACTGGGCTTTCTTAATGCTGTCGATGCCCAAGTCGGCTTCGAGGTCGGCGTCCAACTCGACGATCTCTGGCGGATAGCCCGTGTGCTCCACCACGAAATTCACCAGGAACTGTTCCAACTCCTTCGCGTCGAGACTTGTTGACTCCACCGGCGCCGAGACGG
>DOEZ01000600.1:8345-10382 GCA_003532715.1 Planctomycetaceae bacterium | reverse complement strand
ACAAGCCTTTTCACGGCACACTGAATAATCCGGGCTAGGCGGCCACTCCACCACATGGGTGCCTCGGCAAAATCACTTCCGCAGCCCTTGTCTTCGCCGGCATATGGAGATACAATTCTTGTAGATTCGCTTTTTGTGCTTTCAAAATAGAGCTGCCGCGGAAGATGGGATCGAAACGAAGTCTCATCGAGCCCAGCAGCCTCCTCTCGAAGCGAGCAAAACGTGACCGAATGAACGTGTTGATATGCGACGAGGTGCGGCAGTCGGCCTCGAACGGGTGTGAAGCGAGTGAGGCTGACAAGCGGCAAGAGCGACGCGGAAGTCAACGAACGAGACCCTGGCGGCATCCCTCGAGCCCGCACATCAAGCTTCCCTATCGTGTTGCCGCCGCCGTTGCCGTCATGGAAATGGGAATATCCGACTATTCCGTAATCGCCCATGCGGTTGGACTGTCCGTCGAGGAAGTCGAACGTATCGACATGGTCGAAGATCCGGCCGTCAGGCAACTCGCATTGGCGGGGATACCCGTCGGTGAATCGTTCAAACTGAGTCGTCGCATCCGTTGTCCCAAGTGTCAGGCCAAGATTGCCTTGGCTCCATGCATCGCGTGCCACCCTCACGGCCGAAATCGTTCGGCCGCAAGCGACATGGAGAGCTGACGGTTTCCGTATTTGAAAGGAAGGTATTACCGATGGCGCAAGCAGTCCGAATCACTCGAAAGGAATTCCTGGAAGACCGACAGGGGAGGACTTTTTTGGACGTCTTGGACGATCCGCAGCAGCCGTTCGACGACATTCTCGCTTTCTTCGACGACGCCGAGCGGCAACGTCGCATGGAGGAGGCGGAAATACACCACGACCGGGCCGCCCTCTCCGGTGTCGTCCGGGAACTGGAATCTCAACCGGCGATCGATCGGTTTCTCGGTTCGAAGGACCCTCGTCGCACGAAGCGTTTGCGGCAGGCCATCGGCGTTCTCGTGCGGTTGATCATGGAACAGCGCGGGTGGAAGAAGACCGGCAGAAAGGGTTCGCTGGGAGTGCGCGCCCCAGTGGCGAAGGGCAGCATGGCGCCGGGCGCCTACCACAACACGGGCGGACTCGCTTTCTGGTTCCTCCGTGCCGAACGCTACGAGCGCGTGGCCGGCATGCCTTTCCGCGCGGTGAAGGAACGAGCCGAACGAAGTAGAAAAGTCGCGAAGGTTCCGGTTCCGAGCCGCGCGCCGGTGACACGCGACCCAAAAAAATAAACGTGTGTCGCGGCATGGCTCGCTTCCGCAACACACGAAGCCGCCTTCGGCTTCATTGAGACCAACGTTTAGAAACGAGCACAACAGGGCTAATGCCGAACGGCTCGCCCTCGCGTACCGGAGCCTCCATCGGACCACGACCATGAATTCATTTCACGTTTGGGTGCGTCCGTTGGGCGAGACGTGTCGCGTGCGAGTCGACGGCATTCGGAATGCCGAATGGCTTCTCGCGAAGCTCGCCTACGGCTTCGTCTTCAAGACCGCCGAGCCGATCAAGGAGGATCCACATTCCTCCTGCTGCAGCTTCCGCGTCGCCTACGGCTCCCTGGTGTCTTACCGCGGGCTCGAGAAACTGCTGGCCGGCCTGGGAGAAGTGGTTATGATGACGGACCCGGCCTGATCGGCCGAGCCCGCATCGTTGGCGATCGGACAAGGGGATCCATTGACGTCCGGGGCTTTCACGTTTCAAATATCATGGTCGGCGCCGTCGCCCATGCATGGCAAGCAAGCAAGAAAGGGCTCCGGCGGCCGACGAGAACGCGGCGCCCGGACATCGGATTAAGAAGGCCCCAACGTGCCGACATCAAGAACCATGGAGTGGAAACCTTGAGAATCCGTGCTCGGCTGCTGACGAGTCTCGCGGCTAGTCTCTTCGCCGCGGCCCTCTGGCTCTTGTTTCGAACCGTGCGGCTGAGCCTTCGCGAGGAAACGCCCGGCACTAGTCCCTTCGGAAAGAAGCCGCGAGAGCGCTTCATCTATTGTGTCTGGCACGATTCGATGGTCATCCCGAC
>DOEZ01000600.1:0-8338 GCA_003532715.1 Planctomycetaceae bacterium | reverse complement strand
GACTCGGCGGCCGCGTTGACGAGCCGGCACGCGGACGGGTTCTTCGTCGCCGAGGTCTTGCGGAAGGTCGGCATGACGACCATACGCGGATCGACGAATCACATCGGGCCGGGCGCAATGCGCGAACTCATGCGAACGACCGAGAACAAGGATCTTGCCATTACGCCCGACGGGCCGCGCGGACCGCGCCGGCGGATAACGACGGGGATCGCCTTTCTCGCGTCACGCACCGGGCGAGCCGTCGTGCCGACGGCCTGTTCCTGCGTACGATGCTGGAGAATCCGAGGCAGTTGGAGCGATCTGGTAATCCCGAAGCCGTTCACGAAGGTATTTCTGATGGGTGGCGAGCCTATCCGCGTTCCCCCCGATCTTGATTCGAGCCAGCTTCAGGAGTACGTCGACCGAATCCAAGTGGAAATGGACCGGCTGAACGAAGCGGCGGAACTCCTGTCGGACACGGCACGGCTGGGCAGCCGTGCCAAATTGGGGTAGAATGGCGATTCGGATGCTAATACGGCTGGCTCAGTTGTGATAACGGAAAAGGACCATGGAACGACCCCGAGATATTGATTACGCGGCGATCGCCGTCAAGAAAGCGATCGTCGAGAAGTTCAGCGACGCGGCTCTGGACAATCTTCAGGTGATGGCCGGCCAGCGGACGATCTACGTCGAGCACGACGGGCGCAATGCCGAAGGCACTCGCGACGACCTGCTCGCCGCGGTCCGCAAAGCAACCGATTACGACGATCTCTGGAAGATCTTCGCCGACCACGATAGGATCGTCGGCTGACGCGATCAGTTGGCAAAACGACCAGCGTATTCCATGCCGAATGTCTCCGCCACCGGTTTGTTGGTCACTTTGCCGTCGTACATGTTGACAGCGTCCGCGATTGCTCGGAATTGCCGGCCGGCCTCAACGATGCCGTGATCCACGATCCGCAAGGCCCACGGAAGGGTCACATTGCACAAAGCAAACGTGCTGGTCCGTCCCACCGCCCCGGGCATGTTAGCCACGCAGTAATGGACAACGTCGTTGATGATGTACGTCGGGTCGCTGTGCGTCGTCGGCCGCGTGGTCGACACGCATCCGCCCTGATCGACGGCCACATCGACGATGACGCTGCCAGGCTTCATCAATTTGAGATCCTCTTCCACGACCAAATAGGGGGCTTTCGCGCCCGGAATCAGCACCGCGCCGACGACTAGATCGGCCTTGCGAAGCTGCTCGCGAATCGTGTGCCGGTCGCTGAACAGAACGGTCACGTTGGCCGCCATCACATCGTCGAGATACCGTAGCCGATCCATGTTGATGTCGAGAATGTCGACGTTGGCTCCCATGCCGGCGGCCATCTTGGCAGCGTTGGTGCCGACCACACCGCCACCGAGAATCGTGACGTGGGCCGGTTCAACGCCGGGCACGCCACCCAGCAGAATGCCGCGACCCATCTGCGGCCGTTCGAGATATTTGGCGCCTTCCTGGATGCTCATACGGCCGGCCACTTCGCTCATCGGGGTCAGCAGCGGCAGTCCGCCACGGCTGTCGGTCAACGTCTCGTACGCCACGGCCGTGCAACCCGAACTCAGTACCGCTTCGGTCAACTCGCGGTCGGCCGCGAAATGGAAATAAGTGAAGACGATTTGGCCGGGCCGCAGCATCCGGCATTCCTGCGGCTGCGGTTCCTTGACTTTGATGATCATGTCGGCCCGCTCGAAGATCGCCGCCGGCCCGTCGATCATCTCGGCCCCCTGTTCGATGTAGTCTTCGTCACTCAAACCCGAACCGACCCCAGCGCCGACCTCGACCAGGACCTTGTGACCACGGCGGACCAGTTCCTCCACCCCCACGGGCAGTAAGGCTACGCGATATTCGTCTTTCTTCACTTCTTTCGGGACGCCAATGATCATGGGTCAACTCCTGTTTTCAAATAGGCCATGCCGCAAATTGGGGGTATTCCTGGTGTCAGTCTCGGTTCTTCGCCATTCGGAGACCTGCCAGCACACGTTCCGCGATCTCGATATCGCAGAATCTTGAATTGCAGCAGAAACGCCGGAGTTTGGCAAGTGAGGGGTGCGAGGCGGAATTGCGGCATTTCGACGCGCGAACAAAACGCTTCAGGGGGGCCGACCCCGACATGCTCTTCGACCTGCCGGGAATCAACGACCAGTTCAAGGACACCGACGTTGTCGTCGTCGTGGGCGCGTGCGACGTGGTGAATCCGGCGGCCATCGACGTCGAGGGGATGCCCATCTCGGGAATGCCGATTCTGCTGGCCCACGAGGCGAAACACGTCGTCGTGTGCAACCTGGACGAGCATCCGGGCTATTCGGGTGTGCAGAATCCGCGCTATCGAAATCCGAAAGCGATTGGAACGTTCGGCGACGCGCAGGCCGGGCTGACTGAATTGCTCGCGGCGCTGGCGTGAGACGTATCCCAGTTGATGCCACTAACCGTATTCGTCAATGAGTCGCTCAGCACACGCTATCGCCCTTTGGAGAGGCACGCCGAGTCGCTCAAACGCCGAACACACACAGGGCTCCCCCAGCTCAAATATACTCAGCAAGATGTGTTCGGAACCGACAAATGGAAATCTGCGATTCTTGACGTGAAGTCTTGCGTTCTCGACGATCAGCGCTATGGTATCGGTCGATGCCGCGCCGGTTTCGTCCGCGCGCAGGGCATTTTCCACCTCTCTACGTGCATGTACGAGATTGACGTCAAGTTCGTCGAGTATTAACTTGGCAAACGTTCTCGGTGTCCGAGGAATGGCCAGCAGAACGTGTGCGCCATTGGTTCCGGCGCACTGCATTTGTCGCGACCGTGATTCGGCGTCGATCAGAATACGCTTTGCGTGATCTGTCAGAAGCAGAGAATCGTAGTTCATGGGAGCTTTCTTCGATATTATCGTTGGGCTTTCTACCCCCAACGCGAAGGAACGTCAACCCTGCCACGGCACTGGCGAAGCCCGTGGCACACGCGATATTCTTTGATAGATCAGGCTTTTTGTAGATCAACATTCCCCCTCGCATCGACGGAATCCAGGGGACGACTGGGAAAGATGTGGCGGTTTTTTCGGACGCAACGCCTCTGGCCGGTTGCAAAATGGCGTCGATCCTCTATCCTGTCTTTCACAAGCGGCAAAGCTTCGCTGGAATTCCGGGCTTTCGGAATGGCCCGGAAGCGAAGCATTCTGCCGCGGCATGGCATGATGTGAGGTCTTGCCGTCGGCGTTGCGCGACAAAACTTCTTCTCGTCTTTGTCGAGCGGCCGTCGACACCCGCGTCCCCCTTACTGTTGCACCATGGACCGGGTCGCGATCGTTCGCGTTCCCGCGTTCAATTCGATCTTTCCGCAAGGTTCGGTTCGACGGTGCATCCAACAGCATCACGTAACGGAAGAGAGGAACCCATGAAGAAGACTTGTTTCACCATCTGCGCCGCTGTCGTCCTTTTTGCCGGGGCTGCAATCGCGAAGGAAAGCGAGGTCAAACACAACGTCGATCCCAATGCGGAAGCCGACGCGAAGATCAAGTTGATCGCCATCGAAAAGAACATCGTCAAGTACACCAACGACCAGCGCAAAAGCCATGGGTTGCCGCCGTTGGAGGTTGACGTCACGTTGGTCGAATCGGCGCGCCGGCACGCCATCTGGATGACGCGCAATCGCCGGCTGCAGCACACGTCGCAACCGGTGGCCGAGAACATCGCCGTCGGCTATCCGAGCAGCGAAAGCGTCGTTCGCGGCTGGATGAATTCGTCGGGGCACCGCGCGAACATTCTCAATCGCAGCCACCGACGGATCGGCGTCGCCGCCTACGTGACGGCCAGCGGCACGATCTATTGGTGCCAGCAGTTCTTGCGGTAGCCGTCGTCAGACGTTCGCGCCATTTTTTACCGAGCGGCCGGCGATTTCGGGCACGAAATCGTCGCGGCCGGCCAGGTGGGCGATCTCGCCCAGGAATCGTTTCGTGAGTTCCTCGAGGACGTCGCGTTCGCTTTCGCGCCCGTAATAGGCCGAAAGGTCGATTGGACGGCCGAACGTCACCCGAGCCCTGGCCGGCATCAACAGGCAACCTAGGATCGATCGCTTGTCGTGCGGCGCGCCCTCGATATGGCACGGCACGACCGGAACGCGCGCCTTGAGCGCCACCATGGCCGTGCCCAGTCGGCCGGGCAACAGAAGGCGATCGGTGTCGTTGATTCGTCCCTCGGGAAACAGGCCGACCAGCTCGCCCGATTCGGCGTAACGAATCATCATTTTCGTCGCCGCCGTATCCTGGCCGCTCCGCGAGGTGGGAATCACCCCGAACGGTTTGAGAAACGGGCCCGTCAGCGGGTGTTCGCAATACTCCTTGGCGACCATCCAGTGCATGATCCGATCGACGCCCAACGCGATGAAGCCCGGGTCGAACGGACAGCGATGGTTCGCGATGATCACGGCGCCCCGGTCGCGCGGCAGGTCGAACGATCCCCGAACTTCGGTCCGCCAAATAACGCGGGTGACGAACCGGTTCCAGGCGAGCAGCAGCGTCTGGGGGACCGTGTAGGGCGAACGACGCAAGAACTCGAAGCCCGCGCCCATCAGCGCGGCGGCCAAGATGGCCAAGACCAAAGCGGCCAGAAATTGAGTTTCTTGAATCGCCGGAAGCATCGACTGGTACCGTTCATTCCCACAAGGTGTCAGAACTGTCGGCCGTGTTCGCCACAAGAATAATACATTGCCCGAGTGCGACGCAATCGAAAAACGGGCGTTGNNCGCCTTGCCGGGGCTTGTCCACGGCCTTGTAGGGATTGTATAACTAATGTCGCGGCCCCTTGACCGGAGACACCCATGCGCATCGGCGTTTTGAGCGACACACACGGCGACCTGTACGAGACGGCGCAAGCGGTTCGGGTCTTCGAGAGCCTGGGGGCGGAGTTGCTCATCCATTGCGGCGACATCGGCTCGCTCGACGTGCTTTCGGCCCTGTCGTCGTGGCCGGTCCATTTCGTCCTGGGAAACGTCGACCGTGGAATGCGGCTCGCCGCCGTGGCCTTGCCGGCCGGCCATGTGTGCCACGATCGGTTCGGCACGCTGACGCTGGAGGGAAAGGCGATCGCCGTGTTGCACGGAGACGACGAGACGCGGCTTCGCGAGGCGATGCGCTGTCGTCAATGGGACATGGTGTGTTGCGGCCATACCCACTCGCCTGCGAGCCGGTACGAGGGCGGCACGCTGGTGCTCAATCCCGGCGCGGTGACGCGAGCCCATCAACGGTCCGTGGCAATCGTCGATCTGCCCTCGCTCGACGTGACGCACGTTCCGTTGCCTTGATCGGCGGGGCACGGGCAAAATGCCCGTAGCGCCCCATGCATGTCCCGTCAACCGGCCAGCCGTCTCATCTGGTCCATCGGCTGCAAGACCGATGGGCTTTGCTGGTGGTAACGATACTGCATGAGATACGCATCCTCGGTCGTGTCCTCATAGTAGTCGCGCAGAACCGAGACCGCTCGAAAACCGTTCGACCGGAAGAACAGTTGCGCCCGGAGGTTGGTTTCGCGGACTTCCAGAACGATCCGCGTCCGACGCTGCGGCGACAGCTTGCCAATCAGCTTGGACATCATCTGCGTGCCCACGCCGCATCGGTGAAAGTCGCGGGCAACCGCGAGGTTCAACAGGTGAAGCCGGGTTCGATTCAGCTCATAGACCATGAAGCCGACAACCCGTTCGTCCTGCTCGGCAACCATGCCAATGCAGTTCCGCTGCCGCAGGCAGCGAATAAAGTCCTCCTCGGTCCAGGGGAACTCGAAGCTTTCGGACTCGATTTCCAGGACCTCGGCCATATCGCGGCGGATCATCCAGCGGATATGAACCTGTAGTTGTTGAATCTGTTCGAGACTCATGTCGGCCTCCTTCCTTGTCGGCCCGTTGCGTGACATTCGATCAAGTGTCTCTTGCTCGACGGACGCAACACACGATTCACTCTTTGCCAATGGGCTCTCGATCAATTTCTCCGAGACGCGGCCGTCCTTTCTTGGACAAAATGTCGCGTTCCGACGGAACTCAACCGGAGCGAAGGTACGTTAACAAAAGACTGCCGATTCTCCAATACGAACTCCACGCGTGAATTACCTTACGGAAACGAAAAACGCTTCTTTCGGATGTCGTCGCCCGTGTCGGGAGTAAAGAATGCCGAACAGGAAGAATGGATAAACTAAGGAAGATGCGTATTGAGTGACGATAGGTAAAGAGATGCCGGATGCGGTGTCGTTGACGAGCGCACGCCTTGCCAGGACCAGGCGGCCGCCTGTAGGGGCGGTGCCGTTAGAGTTTATTCGATTATGGCGGTTTTCCCGAACCGCCCATATTGACGCGAGTTTATACAGAAGAGTCCCGATCAATGGTTGCATTGCCCGAATACGAGTTGTTTTCGCAAGCCGACGTGGGCGACGAGCCGGGGCGATGGCGCTTCGTGCTGCGGAAACCGGATGAACAGTCCCCACTTGAGGTGGGCGATGTCGAGCCCGACGTCCATGGCGAACGGCTTGAATTGCTAGCCGTCGTGCGTGGACTCGAGGCACTCGATCGACCGTCGCGCGTCTTGTTGGTTACGTCGAGCACCTACGTCCGCGAGGGAATGCGTTACGGGCTGGAGGAATGGCGGAGTAACGATTGGCAATGGGAATCGTATGGACAGATGGTCCCGGTCAAAAATCGAGACCTTTGGCAACGTATTGATCGGGCGTTGCAGTTCCATCAGGTCGAATGCCGGACTTGGCGCGTTGACCAAGCGCATGTCGACATTCCGGCGCCCCACCGGCCGGTCGAACATCCCGAGTTGACCCAGAGCGACGAAGGTCGATTTGCCGCACTGCCGCGGATCAAACCCCGACTGCGGCGGCTGATCCGCACGTCCTACAAGCGAATTGCGTCGGGCCTCAAGGAGCTGCAACGCGTCGCGTGCAGCTATTGAGTAGTAGGGTGAGGCGATTGTAGCAAGTTTTGCCGGAAAGGCATGAATTCTACGGCAAAACTTGCTGCAATCGCCCCACCCTACACGGACGGCTGGACACGCAAAACGCCACTGGAGGCCGCCGCCCAGTTGTGTTAAGATGGTCGGTTTGGCGGAATTGCAACGACAATATCGAAGACTCGCTGGGCCAGAACAGAGAAGCAAGATTGGCGTTCGTGGGAACGGCGGCCGCTAGGTTCGCAGCTTGCGAACTCGGCCGGGCCGCGAATGCCAATGCCAAGGCAAGTGAGTTACAAGGAGGTTTGGGTGCATACCACGGTTTCGTTGGACAAAATCAGTCAACTTGTTGAAGGCCGATACGAAAACCCTTTTGAACTGCTCGGACCGCACGAAGTAACCGACGCGGGCCGCAAGGCGCTGGCGGTTCGGGCCTTTTTGCCCGACTCGGCGCAGGCCTGGGTCGTCGAACCGGGACACGCCCGCATGAACCGTCCGATGCGGCGGATTCATCCGGCCGGCGTTTTCGAGGCCATTTGCCCCGCCTCGGAGATGAACGGAACCCGTTACATGCTTCGCGTCGCCGAACAAGGGGGAAAGAAGAGCGAAATGCACGATCCCTACTCGTTTCCCCACCTTCTGACCGATTACGACTTCCACCTCCTCAACGAGGGAACGCACTGGCGGCTCTACGAGCGGCTCGGCGCGCACCTTCGCACGATCGACGGGGTGGACGGCGTTAACTTCGCCGTTTGGGCCCCTAACGCCACGAGCGTGAGCGTGGTCGGCGATTTCAACGCATGGGACGGCCGCCGCCACCCGATGCGCAAGCACATCCCCAGCGGATTCTGGGAATTGTTCGTGCCGGGACTGTGCGAAGGCACGCTCTACAAGTACCGTGTTCGCCACCACGACCATGTCTTCGACAAGACCGACCCGCTGGGCTTCGCCGCCGAAGTGCCGCCGCGGACGGCATCCTACGTGGTTGACCTGAACCGCCACCACTGGCACGACGAAGAGTGGCTCGCTCGCCGGGCCAAGGCCGACTGGATTCATCAGCCGCTTTCCATCTACGAGGTCCACCTGGGAAGCTGGAGACGGCCGGGTGACGATCCGAGCAAGTGGCTCACCTATCGTGAGCTGGCCCACCAGTTGGTCGAATACTGCGGGGAAATGGGCTATACGCACATCGAGCTATTGCCTGTGTCCGAGCACCCATTCTCGGGCAGTTGGGGTTATCAGACGGTCGGCTACTACTCGGTGACCAGCCGCTACGGCACGCCCCAGGATTTCATGTACTTCGTCGACCTGTGCCACCAAAACGGCATCGGCATCCCTCTCGATTGGGTGCCCGGCCACTTCCCTCGCGACGGGCATGGCCTGGCCCAGTT